>JAPLKX010000017.1 GCA_026387845.1 Candidatus Hydrogenedentota bacterium
GAGAAGACGGCGACGGCGCCGAAAGTGTGGAAGGCGCTGGGCGGTGAGCATGACCTGGCGCGGTGGAGGTTGGTCGACTTGAGTGGGGTGTTCAATTCGACCGTCGTGGATGCGCCGAGATTTGTGCAGGAAAACGCGCCCGCGCCCGAGATGCCAGCGAGCCAGGTGAATTTCGGTTATTGGAAAGACCATTTCCGGGAGACGCATCACGGGGGCCGGATCGAGACGCCCAGCGATGCCGCATGGCGCGCGAAGGTCGGCGAGGACGGAATCGGCTGGACGCGTGACGGAATCCCATTCAAGTCGCCGAAGGAAGGGCCGAACTTGGGCGTGGTGACGGTGACGGGCGGGTTCCCAAAGAAGCTGAGTTTTCCCGTGGGGGCGTCGGGCAAGACGCTGTACCTGATGATCAGCGGCATCACGTTTCCGGTGCAGAGCCACGTGCCGAACCTGCGGGTGACGCTACACTACGCCGGCGGCAAGGCGGAGACAATCGAGTTGGTGAACCCGGATGGCATCGGCGATTGCTGGGGCACGTGGTGCGGCCGGTACCATGACTGTGCCGCGAACGGGTTTGAAAATATCGGCGGGCGGCGCGGCCCGGCGGGCTCGGCGGACGTGCCCGACCTGACCCAGCCTGTCGAGACGGACACGGAAGCACACCTGGTCGCATTTGAGTTGAGGCCGGGGGAGAAAGTGGAGACGGTGGACTTTGAAGCGGCGGCGAATGATGTGATCTTTGGCGTGATGGGGGCGACAGTGGCCAAATGAATTGCGGATTGTGGATTTCGGATTGCGGATTGACACGGACGGGTCTAACCAAACAACGCGCGAAGACTGGAGTTGCGCCACGGTGGGGTCGCGCTCCCGCGCGACCAGGTGTCGGCGGAGGCGGCGCTTTGCAGGCCAGGTTCGTGTGTTGAAGGCGCGGTCGAGCAGGAGCTCGACCCCACCGCGGGAAATTGACGCTGGAGAGAAAGGGGCGCATATGCTGGCAATAGCAGGGATGGTGCTGATCGGGCTGGGCGCGGCTGGGGCGGAAGGGCCCTATGAGGCGAACTGGGAGTCGCTGAAGGCCCATGAGACGCCGGCGTGGTATTTGGACGGGAAGTTTGGGATCTTTATCCACTGGGGCGCATATTCGGTTCCGGCATTCGGCAGCGAGTGGTATCCGCGGAACATGTATAAGGAGAAAACGCCGGAGTTCAAACATCACGTCGAGACGTACGGGCCGCAGTCGCAGTTTGGCTACAAGGATTTCATCCCGTCGTTTCGTGCGGAGAAGTTTGACGCGGCGGCGTGGGCGGAACTGTTCAAGCGGGCCGGGGCGCGGTACGTGGTGCCCGTTGCGGAGCACCACGACGGGTTCCAGATGTACGACAGCGCGCTTTCGGATTACACCGCGATGAAGATGGGGCCGAAGCGGGACATTGTGGGCGAGTTGGCGGCGGCGTGCCGGGAGAGAGGTTTGGTTTTCGGGGTGTCGTCGCACCGGGCGGAGCACTGGTGGTTTTATGACCAGGGTATGACGTTTGACTCGGACGTGCGCAGCGGCAAATGGGACAAGCTGTACGGTCCTGCCCAGCCGGAGAAATCCTCGCGGCCTAATTCCGCATTCTTGGACGACTGGTACGCGCGGTGCATCGAGTTGGTGGACAAATATCAGCCGCAGTTGTTCTGGTTTGACTGGTGGATCGAGCAGCCGGAGTTTGCGCCGTACCTGCAGAAGTTTGCCGCGCATTATTACAACCGCGGCGCCGAATTCGGCGCCGAATGGGGAAAAGGCGTGGCGATCAACTACAAGAACAAGGCGATTCCGTCTGGCGTGGCGGTTCTGGATATCGAGCGGGGGCAACTGGATAAGACGCAGGAGGCGTATTGGCAGACGGACACGTCGGTGAGCGTGAGGTCGTGGGGATATATCGAGAAGGACCGGTTCCGTGACGCGGGCTCGCTGATCCACGAGTTGGCGGATATCGTGAGCAAGAACGGGTGCTTGTTGCTCAACATCGGGCCAAGATCGGATGGGACGATTCCGGAGCAGGCGCAGGCGATCCTGCTCGAGATGGGCCGCTGGCTCGATGTGAACGGGGAAGCCATCTACGGGACGCGGCCGTGGAAGACGCCGGGGGAAGGGCCGACGCAGGTGAAAAGCGGCTCGTTCTCGGATGACAAAGAGTCGAAGATGACGGCGGCGGACGTGCGGTTTACGGCGAAAGGGCAGGCAGTCTACGCAATTGCCATGGGTTGGCCGGAGAAGAGTTTCCGGATAGAGTCGCTCGGCAAAAAGTCTGCGGCGGACCTGAAAATCAAAGAGGTGAAGCTGCTGGGGCGGGATGAGCCGGTGAAGTGGTCCGTGCGGAAGGATTGCCTGCGGGTGGTTGCGCCGAAGGACCGGCCCTGCGAGCACGCATACGTGATCAGGGTAATTGTCGAGGCTGCTTCTTAACCAGGTTGACGCGCAGCTAAGGGAGGATCGAACGGAAGCGGACGCGGATGCAGAGAAACAGCATGGCTGTTAGAATCAAAAGAAACAAGGGGACGAGGATCACGTGCATGTGCTGAACCCCCTCGCCGTGACTACTCGAAGCGCCGTTGAGGGCGTAGGCGGCGTAGACGAGCAGGATGAAGAGGGAGTAGACGAAACTGCCGCGGGTCCAGCCGGCTCGTTTTGATGCCCGGCAGACGGCCATGGCGGCCACGGGGAAGATGGACCAGAGCGCGATGACTTCGATGACGGCGGATCGGCCGAGGAACTCGCCTTCCTGGTAGGTGTTCCATAAGAGAGCCACGATCGAGAGTGCGGTGACGGGTAGGATGGCGATTTTGGCGGCGGCGACGGGCAATCTCGCGAGGATGGGGCGGCCGACAATGACTGCCATGGCGCTTATGAGCCAAATTCCGATGAATGTGAGGATCATTGTTGCGCACCCTTTCTTGCTGTATGACAGGATAACAGGATTTACAGGATAAAAAAAAAGAACGGTCTTCTGCTAATGGCTCTACTTTTGACAACCCACACGGACGGGCTTATCCTGTATTCATGAGTCCGACGGTTTTCCGCTTTGGTGAATATCGGTTCTTTTTCTTTTCGCGTGAAGAAGATCGCCCTCATGTTCATGTGACATGTCCAGAGGGCGAGGGGAAGTTTTGGTTGGAACCGGATGTTGAAGTGGCAAAATCTTATGGGCTTACGGAGCAGCAGATAACGGCCGTGATCCGCATCATCGAGGAACGAAAAAATGAAATCAGCGCCGCATGGGGCCGCCACTTCGGACGTTGAGATTGGCAACATTTCCCGGCATGGCGTTTGGGTCTTAGTCAAGGGCCGCGAATACTTCCTGCCGTTCGAGAAGTTTCCGTGGTTTGAGCAGGCGACGGTCAAACAGATTATGGACGTTCAGTTGCTGCACGGTGAGCATTTGTATTGGCCGCAACTGGATGTCGACCTTGAGTTGGGGTGTCTTGAACGGCCGGATGAATACCCGCTGATCGCGCAGGATGAAAAGAAGGCATGAAATTCTAAACGTAAGATTTGGGTGAGTGGGTGGGGGGAATCAAGTTCAAAACGTGGGCAGCCGCAAAACAAAGAAGGCAAGCGGCTGGAGTCAACATAGGGACACCCCCCACAACTGCCGGGGCGTCCCAGACGTACGCTGAATTTAGCTACGATTCATTCCGGCTCTCTTTCCGTGTTAGGATGCCTCCAGGGACTAGTCCACTTGGAGGACTTGGATGAAGTTATTCATTGCTATTACGGTACTGTCCGTTGCCTTTGCGGCCGCTGCTGAGCCGCCGGAAGATGCCTCGACGCTTCCCGCGGTTATCTCGCCCTGACGCGCGCACGCTGGAGATCACCACGCGCGGCCCTGCAACGACACTCGGGCTCGCCGGTGTTGATGGTTGGAAGGCCTCGTGGAACGGCAAAGAACTCGACGCGGCAAAGACCGGCAAATCCGGCGCCCTGTCCGTCTTCTCAATGGAGCCTTGAGAAACAATGTGTCCCAATTGTCTCAATTGTCCCAATCTGTGAGAAAAAACGATGCGGCCTACCCTGATTAAGTTCCAAGTCCTGCTCATCCTGCTCGCTTTCCTGGCAGTCGCTGGCTGCTCTTCGCCGACGTTGCCTTCCGCAACGGGCGGCAAGACTCCCGGCGCGATCCAGCACGTCGAGCCGCTCGATGCCTACACCGCCACGTCGCTCCGGCTGATGTTGTGGTGGGCCGACCTGCCCGAACACATCAGCGTGTCGAGGGGCATCCGGCTGTATCGCGTCGAATACTGGACGCTCGACCCGCAAGGCAAACCCACCGTAGCCTCGGGCCTCGTGGCGCTTCCCAAGAAGGGCCCGTTGCGCGCCGCGGTCAGCTACCAGCACGGCACTACCACCAGCAGGCATTTGACGCCATCGGCGCCGACACTCCACGAAGGGGTACTCGATGCGACCCTGTTTGCCGGGGCTGGCTACCTGTTTGCGGCCGCGGATTACATCGGGCTTGGGACGAGCCGCGAGCCGCACCCGTATCTCCACGCGGAAACTGCCGCCGGCTCTACAATCGACCTGCTCAAAGCCGCAAAAACGCTGGCGGAATCCCTTGGTTTTTCATGCCCGCCGGACGTGTACCTCGTTGGGTTTTCGCAGGGCGGCCACGCGACCATGGCGGCGCACCGGGCGCTCGAGGCCATGGAGAACCCGCCGTTCCGGGTGAAAGCCTCGGCGAGTGTCGCCGGCCCGTTCGACATCGCGGGGATTACGTTCGCGGCCGCGTTGGAGGGGAAGTCCGGCGGCGATTCCCTCTACCTGGCATGGTCCGGGCTGGCCTATTCGATCATCTACAACCAGCCGCTCGATACGCTCCTCGCAAGCCCCTATGCCGAACAGGCGCCGACACTATTCGATGGCGAACACGAAGGCGACGCCGTTATGTCCGCGCTGCCCGCCAAGCCGCGCGAGATGTTCACAAAAGAGTTTCTGGATGCGTTTGACACCAAGAAGCCGCACTGGTTTATCGAAGCGCTGGATAAGAACGAGGTGTTCCGCTGGACGCCCAAAGCACCCGTCCGGATGTACTACGGCGACCTCGATGTGGACGTGCCCCCGCAGGAAGCCCGCTCAGCCGAAGCCGAGTTCCAAAAACGCGGGGCGGACGCCAAGGCCATCAGCGTCGGCCCATACGAACACGACGTCTCGATCCTCCACGCCGTGCCAAAAGTACGCGCATGGTTCGACGAGTTGTCCGCTCAGAAGAACTAGAAATGGACATTGTGGACACGGTGGACATTGTGGACGCAGTGGACATTGTACTACTAACCTTCAGTTTCTTGTTTCTTCGCGCAAGACTTTGCGTACGTCTGGGACGCCTCCCGGCAGTTGTGGGAGGTGTCCCAACGGGGTGTCCCTATGTTGGTTTTTTTGGTTGCGGCCTTGGCCGCGCGGTGGACATTGTGGGACGATCAGCGCACGTTCTCGCTGGCAAAGATGCCCAAATAGTTGTGCAGAGAATAGACAACGAGGACCCAGACAAGCGTGGCATAGATGACGTGATACGGAGAAGGCTTGCGCGCGCCCTCCGCGTTTCTGCGCCGCATCCTGTGCCGGATGACCATTGCCGTGGCCAGGTGAAAAACGGCAAGCACCGGCAGAAAAAAACCGCAAACAAGGCCAAGCCCAGCCAGAGAATACACCCACTCGGGCATATAGCGCCAAGCGAGTCGAATCGGCTGGAAAAGCCCGAAAAGCACCGTCGCGGCGATCAGCAGCCCTGTGACGGTCAGGTAGATGCGGCGCTCAATCTGAGTCATGGCGGCGCCTCCTTGGTGTATGATAAACCGATTCTAGCACAGGTGGGCGTACCGGACAGCCGCGGACGGCTTTTGGGCCGCGGGGGAGGACGTGAGGATGGCCAAGCGAATTGCAGTCGTGTTGGGTATTGCCGTAATTGCGGGCGTGGTTTTGTCTTATGTGTTGTGGAATGGTCCGGGGGGCGATGAAACCGCGCCGAAACGGCCCGACCGCCGCAATCTGACAAAGCTGCTGGAAAAAAGCGCGGCTCCTCCCGCGGGAAAGGAGCAGGAGAAGGTGCCGCCGGATCTGCTGGATCGCGCCACCAGAGCCGCCACCCGCCCGGCACCGGCCGCCGCCACTCAACCGAACTACATCAAATCAAGCGATGTCCCGGAAGACAACGGGATGCACTGGTTCCTGCTGGCCGCGGAACTCATGCCCGAGTTTGATTGGGAACTGGGCGAGCGCGAAGACAACATGTTCGAGTTCGGATGGCAAGACGATTCGCGCATCTCCGATCAGATCGAAAAATACCGCGAAGCGTTCGACGCCGTCCGCAAAGGCCTCGAAGTCGGCAACGCCATGTTGCCGCTCGAACCCGAGAAGTCAGTCCCTGGTGCTGGTGGAGAATGGCGTGAGCTCACCCAGTTGATGACGCTCGACGCCATGAGAGAGGCCAGCCGCGGCAATGTGGATGCGGCGCTGGAGATTTATGACGTTCTTCTGAATTTCTCAGCGGAATCTTGCCGTGGCGGTGTTTTCGTATACCACCTCGTCGCGGGTGCACTTCAGCGGAGTGGCGCGGAGCAGTTGTGCAAGACGTTACAGGCGCCGGGTGTGTCGGCGGAACAATGCCGCAGAACGATGGAACGGCTGGCTGCTCTTGACGCACGGGCGCCGACTCTCGCGGACGCGATGGCCGTTGAAGCCGCCACCACGGAGTATTGGTTCAACAAAAACGTTAACCCTGACAGGATACGCGACGTGATGAGGTCGGCGGCCAAGGATTGGGATGAAGCCGGGAAACAGTTCGTCGAAAACGCGTCAACTTCGGACCTGGTGGAACTGTCTCGCCAGTGCGTCGAGGTGTTGAAGCAGGCGGTACCGCTGTTCGAAGCCGAGGTTTATGAATTCGACTATGCCGCTTACCAAAAGCTCATCGACTCCAACCGGCTGAGCAAGAACATGGGGGATCCCAAGAACATGGGGGATCCCCAGCGGAGATTTCTCGGCTATTCCCTGACTCGTGCTCAGCGGCGCGGAACCATGCTGGTGGCCGCGATTGAAGGGTACCGCCGCGACAAGGGTACGTACCCCGCAAGCCTGGACGCGGTGGCAACAGCGCTTTCGGTCGAGTTGCCGAAAGACCCCTTCACCGGCGCCCCATTCGGCTACGTGCAACAGGGCGCCGGCTACCTCTTGTACAGCGCCGGCATCAACATGCTCGACGACGGCGGCAAAGGCAAACCGTGGGACCCCAAACAGGATGATTACGTCATCGTGAGGCGCGAATAGCAAAAAACGGCGGCCCCGCTTTTTGCGGCTGATGATCACTCGAGGCCATTTCAGCCATAGAACCTTTACATATTCAAGGAGGGCGAAAGAATGGCCAGGCGGATTGGGCTTGCGCTGGGCATCATATTGGTTGCGGGCATCGTGCTGTTTGTACTGATGCGGGGCGATCTGCTCCGCAACGACGAGGCCGGCCGTGTAAGCCCCCGGGAACCGCAAGGCGCTTCGCCGATGCCGAGTCCAGAACAGCGGGTTCCCACGCAAAAGGGCGAGGCCATTATGGGCGACGGGGCCGGCGTCGTCCCTGTGGAAGCCCTGGACCGCGCGCTCGAAACCGCAACGGCCAACATCGAGGTTCCCAAGGGAATCCGTTCGCACCAGATCCCGGAGGACAACGGGCTGCACTGGTTCCTCCTTGCCGCGGAGCTGATGCCCCAGGTGCCTTGGGATGTGGTGAATGACATTCTCGAAAAAGGCTGGCGCGACGACGCGGACATTCTGAATTTGCTCGAACGGTGCCAGCCCGCGTTTGAGACGATTCGAAAAGGCATCGCAACCGGAAACGTGGGCTTCCCACCGTGCGGCCTGGAAGAGCCGGTGCCTTACCTCTCCAAATGGCGCACGCTGGCGCGCCTGATGACGGCGGAATCGCTCATGTACGGCAGCCGCGGCAACTATGACGCTGCGCTTGATGAGCTTGCCGATGTCTTCGATTTCGCCGCCGAATCCAGCCGGGACGGCTTCCTAATGACTTATTTGGTGGGCAATGCCATACAGGACACTGGCACCAGGCCGTTGTGCGACATGCTGCAGTCGCCGGCCCTGTCCGCCGAGCAGTGCCGGGCCATAATCAACCGGCTCCAGGCCACGGAAGCCCGCGCGTCGCGCATCGCCGACGCCGTGATGGCGGAAGCCGATCTATTCGATTATTCCTTGCAGCAGTTCCCATCGCCCGAAGAACTGCATGCGCTGCTTGTTTTGTATACACAATATGATGGGGCTGGAACGAAGTTTGCCAAAAGCGTCACGCCTCAGCAGTGCGCGGAATGGTACAGCCAGATGCCTAAAGCTATCCGCGGCGCCGCTCCGTTGCTCGAAACGCCGGTCTACCAGTTCAAGAAAGGCGAGTTGCGGCAGTTCGTCAGCGCCAACCCGATCAGTGAGCGCATGTTGGATGTCTACTACAGGGCGCCGGAGGCCGAGGCCCGCGGAAAAACACTCCGCTCCGGGCCGCTGCTCGTGGCCGCCATCGAAGCGTACCGCCACGAAAACGGCGCGTACCCCCAGTCGCTCGACGCGCTCGCGCCCTCCGTTCTGGAGGAATTGCCCAACGACCCGTTCACCGGCTCACCCTTCCGATACCAACGGCAAGGAACCCGGTACCGCCTGTACAGCGCGGGCGTCAACATGCGCGACGACGGCGGTCGCGGCAAACCTTGGGACGCCACACAGGACGATTACGTCATCGTGGGCGGGCAATAACTTGCTGATGGTCGTTCACTTTTCTAATCATAGGTTCTTGCTGGAAGAGGCCGAGCGGTCAGCCGGCCAGGGGAGGCGTGAAAATGGCCAAACGAATTGCAGTGGCACTGGCCATCGTTTTGATTGTGGGCGTCGGGTTGTTTGTTTGGATGCGGGGCGATCTGCTTCGCAACGACGAGACCGGCGGAATGATCGGACAGGAACCGCAAGCTGTGACGCAGGCCGCAGCGCCGGGGCAAAATCAACAACGGCAGGTTCCCGCGCAAGAGGGCGAGGCCGATGGGGGAAAAGGGGCCGAATCGATCCCCCTGGAGATGCTCGACGGCGCGCTCGAATCCGCAACGGCACAAATCGAGGTCCCGGAAGGGATTCAATCGAGCCAAATCCCGGAAGACAACGGGCTGCACTGGTTTTTGATTGCCGTGGAGCAGATGCCGAAGCTGGACGACTGGTACGATGAGGTGCGGGACGACTACATCGATAATGGCTGGCGGGATGACGCCCGAATGATCGAGATTCTGGATCGGTGCCAGGCCTCGTTTGAAGCAATCCGCAAAGGTATCGAGGTGGGCAATGTGGATTTCCCGCCAGCGGGGCTGGACGAACCGCTGCCTTACCTGGCCAAGTGGCGCGAACTCACACGGCTGATGACGATACAGGGAATGATGTACAGCAGCCGGGGAGATTACGATGCCGCGCTTGACCAGTTGACCGCGGTTGTTGATTTTGGAAGCGAATCGAGCCGGGGCGGGTTCCTCATCACGCACCTGGTAGGTAACGCTATGCAAGGTATCGGCGCGCGGCAGTTGTGCAAGGTCTTGCAGGCGCCCGGCCTGTCCGCCGAGCAGTGCCGCGCGGTAGCCGCGCACCTCGACGCGCTGGAACCAAAAGTGCCGCGGATGGCCGATGCGATTCGGGCGGAAGCCGACTCGCTCGAGGTCTGGTTTCAACGGCGCTCGTCATCGCCGGATTTCTATAATGACTTTTTGGAGATCTTCGTTCCGGCGGCAGGCGAGAGCGGCAAAGCGTTCGCCGAGTCGGCCACACCCGAGCAGTGCCGCGAATTGTATGAGCAAATGGTGGTGGCGACGCGGCAAGCTGCGCCGTTGTTCGAGGCCCCTGTCTACGAGTTCGACGACGCTGCGTTCCAGGCGCTTATCGCCGGCAATATCCTTAGCGAACGCATAATGGAAGCCTATCTCAGGATGCCCAAGGCCGAGGCGCTGAGCAGGGTGGTCCGAACCGGGACGTCACTGGTTGCGGCGATCGAGGCGTACCGCCACGAGGAAGGGGCGTATCCGCAGACGCTCCAATCCCTGGTGCCGTCGGTCCTGCCCGAGTTGCCCAGCGACCCGTTCACCGGGCAGCCATTCCGCTACGCCCGTCAATCCGGCGCCTACCGCCTCTACAGCGCTGGAATCAACATGCGCGACGACGGAGGTACAGGCAAAGGATGGGACACCCGGCAGGACGATTACATTCTCGTCGGCGGCGCCAAGTAGGCCAACTCGCCAGAAGCCGTGACTTCGCCGGACGCCGACTATGTCGGCGCGTCGGCCTGGCGGCGGCGGCGCGGTGGTGGCGGAGCAGTGGGCTCGCGTTGCGGTGGGCGCGTGGGGTCGCGCTCCGGCGCGACCGCATTTCGTAGCGCAGGCGTCCCGCCTGCACCAAAGATCTCAGCCTCGGCGATAGACGTCCCATAGGTCCTATAGGTCCTATACGTCCTATAGTCCCCGCGTCCTATCCCGCCCTTCAGCCCCTCCTCAAAGTGTCGTCATGACAACATTGTCAAACCACGCCGTCCCCGTCCGCATCTCCAACTGCAGGTACAGCATGTCCTTCACCAGGATTTCGTCCGCGGTAAATTCCACGGGGCCTTGAACCTTTTGTCCGTCGTCCACCGTGACCACCAATTGGTCCTTGCCACTCTCCTGTTTGAGATCGAGCACCACCCGGTACCATTTACCCGGCTCAAGACGGATCTGGTCGGTTGACTGCCCCGGCATGACTTCGCCATCATTCTGCACTCGTTCGAGCACCCGCGCCGGACCCGACAGCGGCGCGCTGAACAGCAGCACGCCCGGCGCCGTCCAGTCCGGCCGCTCCCGCACGCCAACCACGCACTCGCCGCCCGCGTCCGCACCATCCATGAAAACATCAAACGAGATGCGGAACGGCGGCCGGATATCCGTCTTGATATGCGCGATAGGCGACCAGCCCGGGTCCCCGCCCATCAGGCGCAGTACGTTCCCGTGCGCCGGCCCAAACGTCGAGCCGTCAACGTAGCATTGCCCGCTGTTCTCGCAATTCCCATCCGGTATCCAACCCTGAGCCCACGCGCCCGCCGTTGCACTCTCGAACGTGTCCCACCATTTCGATCCGTCCACTCCGCCCCCGATACCCTGCCCGCCAAATATAACGCCTCCCACACCGGCGCCGACGCCATAGATACCGCCCGCCGCGCCCCCGCCAAACCCGCCCGATTCAGGCATCGCCTGCAGCGGCCCCGGAAGCTCTTTTGCCGGGCCGACATGGTATGTCATCCTCGGCTCGTCCACGCTTTCAACCACGATCTCATCTTTGTCCGGATTCCAGCCGACAAAACGCATGCCGTCAAACGTCTGGTTCAGCGACGCTTCGACAAAATGCGGCGGCGCCTCGTCCTTGCCTGAAACCATAAAGTAAGCTACAGGAGGATCGTTTCCCTTAGGCTGAAAAACGCCCAGCACGTCAAAGAACGGCAGCCGGGCCCCGTCTCGTTGCAGGCCAAACATTCTCCCTGCACCACCGCCGCCAAACCCGCCACTCACCGCGCCACCAACGCCTCCGCCAAACCCGCCGCCCCCACCGTAACCACCGCCGTAACCGCCGCTCACACCGCCACCGCCATACGCTCCCACTACACTGCCGCCGCCCAATCCGGCCGTTGCCCTGCCTCCGGCGCTCCTGCCAAACCCGCCGCTCGCGCCTGCTTCCTCAAACGAACTAATCCAGAGATAGTTCGCCTTCGGGTAGAACGTCAGGTTTATCGACCGCAACACGACATCAAGCGTCTCGCCCAACGGCGCCCCAGTCACTAAGATCCGAGGCACCCGCGCCGGTGACACTTTGGGCGTATAGGCCGAGGCTGGGGAAACCCCCGGCCTTGGAATCACCCGCCAATCCAGCATAATGTTCAAGCCGTATGTTTCCGAAACAAACTCCGTGAACTCGGCGATATGGGCATCGTGGAAATCCAGACTCACGTCCGACGACAGAACCTCGCCCAAAGACAAAGACGCGTAAGGAGGCAATCCAGGACGCGGAAGAGATTGGTCGGCCAAAGCCCTTTCCTCCGAGGTGATGAACAAGATGTGCGGGTAAGTCACAACGGTCAGGTTCAACGTCCGCGCAAACACCCGCACCGCCTCCCCCAGCGCCACCCCCGTAAGTTTCGCGTAAGGTACAACTCCGTCAGTCACGCAACCCTCAGCCAATACATGGCCTCCCGCTCCCGGTGGCGCTGGCTGGCCCGGTGCTCTCGGCACTGGCCGCGGCGCCTCAACCACACGCCAGTCTATTACGATGTTTATCCCATACGTATTCGATATGTAATCCGCAAAGTCGGTGAGGTGCATGTCTCTAAAATCCAGCGACACTTCAGAACTCAGCGCTTGTTTCAATTCCTCGGCCACCGTCCCCACGTTAAACGGGTCCGCCACCCGGGAAGCGTGAAGTGCCAGCTCTAACGCCTGCGTCGCCGGCGCTTTTTCCGCCTCCGAAGGCCCTTGCGCTTGCCCCGGCTCCAACGGCTGTTGACCCTGCGAAGCCTCTTGTGCTTGCCCCGGCTCCGCCTTTGGGGGCTCCGGCGCCTGCTGCGTTTCCCCTGGCTGTTGAACTTGCACTGGTTCCCCTTGCGTCTGCTCCGCCCCCTGTTGCGCCTGCGGCGGTACGGTTGGCTCCAACGCTAGCGCCGCACCGCCAAACCCGTCCCTCGCACCGCCTCCTTCAAGCGAACTGATCCAGATATAGTTCTGTTCTACGTAGAACGTGAGGTTTATCGACCGCAACAAGACATCCAATGTCTCGCCCAACGGCGCACCCGCCATCTGCACCCACGGGACAACACCGTTGGTTACCGTCTCAGGGCCCGGCGTGCCTTCCGGCATCAGGATCGCCCGCCAATCGAGCATGAAATTCACGTTATACGTCACCGCAAGGAAGTCTACGATTTCCGACACGTGGGTGTCGGCAAATTCTATGCTCATCTGCTGAGATAACGGTTCCGACAGTGCCGCATACGGGGGTAATCCGGGGTGCGGCCCAAACCTGTCCGCGTTGGCCATGCGCTCCGACGTCAAAAACACGATATCGGGATAGGTTACGAAAACCAGGTTCAATGGCCGGAGAACCGCGTTCAAGGCTTCTCTCAGCGGAATCCCGCTAAGCCTGACGTAGGGCACCAACCCGTCCGTAACGAGGTTTTCCGATCCCAGTGGCCGATTTCCCACGGGAACCGCACCCGGGAAAATGCCACCCGCAACCGGTGCCCTGGGCGCGTTACTCGGCTCAGTCAGTGCAGGCAAGGGAACCTGTACGCCCTGTGCGCCCGCACCACCTGGCTGCCCCGGCTCGACTGGAACTCCAGGCTGACCCGGTGCAACTGGTACGGCACTAGTTGCTGTGCCGCCACTTGGCGCGCCTGGCTGGGGAGCAACCGTTCTTTTCGGCGGCTCAACCACCCGCCAGTCGACCGCGACATATACGCCATAGTAGTTGGCGATAAAGTCCGCCAACTCGCTGATGTGGGCGTCTGTGAAATCAAGCGACACCTCCGCGTTCAGCGCCTTTGCCAGATTCTCCGACGGCGTCCCTACCGTGTACGGGTCACTCTGCTGCTCCCGCTCCGCCTGCGCCTTCAACTGCTCCGGAGTCATCTGCGCCTCAGCCTGCCCGCCCGCCTGCGGTGGGGTCACGCTTGGCTGGGTCGCACTTGGTGGGGTCGCCTGCGGTGGGGTCGCGCTCCCGCGCGACCGCTCCCCCTCCGGCCCCGCCTCCTGCGAGAACACCGGCAGCACTACCGCCGCCAGCGCCACCAGGCACACCACGCCAGCCACACCCAGCCGCGAGGGCCTCGGCCCCAGCAGGATCGCCGCAAGCCGCCTCTTGAACGCCCGGGCGTTATCGGAACTCATACACGGCATCGGGTCCGGCACAACCGCCGGAGTAGCCGAGTGAGCCTGCACAAACTGAACCAGCGTGTCCGCATACTCACGCCCCCTCTCCGGAAGAGCCCACAACACCCACGCGTCGCACGCCATCTCCGCGTAATCGCCTATCCGCCGCCGCGCCCACCAAACCAACGGGTTCCACCACCACACGCACGACGCCACAAGCACCACCCACGCCGCCCAATGATCCCGACGCTTCAAATGCGCCAATTCATGCGCCACCACCGTCTCCCACTTCTCCGGCGCCATCTCCTCGAGTGCCCGCCGCGGAACAAGAATCGCCGGCCGAATCACACCCCAAATCATCGCCGACCACAAACCCTCCGCAACGAGCAGATCAGGCGCACGCACGCCAAATGCTTCCGCAATCTCCGCCACCCTCCCGACCAGCCACGCCGGGCCCGGCTCGCTCGAACGCATCGCACGACGGAACCGCCGGATTCGCGCCGCATGAACCCCCACCGACACTAACGCCCCACCCAGCCATACGCCAAGCGCCGCCAGCCCTACTACAGTTCCTGCTTCCCATCCCGCCCGGCCAAGCGACTCTTCAACCGCCAGAGCGGGGGAGAGGATCTGTTCTTCGGGGCGCGGCAGTATCGAGGCACCCTCGAGCGGAACGCGCACCAGCGCATCATCTCCACCTGCATCCGGAATGAACAGCCAATACGCCGGGCCACTCCCAGCCGTTTCGGCTTCAGGCGCCACGGGCGCCGCGACCAAAGGCCCATCTACCGCAGAGGGAGGCGGCGCAAAGGCGGCCCCCGGCTCACCAGGCATAAGCGCACGCGCGCGTGCGGGGAACGCCATGTTTTCCCACAATCCCACCTCCGGCTGCCACGGCCACGCAAAAACCGGCGGCACAAGAAGTTTCACCACCACCAGCAGCCATAGCGCGTGGCACAACGCCGGACGCGGCCGCGCCAACCTGCAAAAAAACGAAACCCCCAATCCAAGGAGCAACGCACCCACCAATACTTGAACAAGCACCCCTGCCATACGCCCTCCTTTGCACCGGCCGCAAAAAGCGGCCGCGGCATGGCCTATCTGTTTTTCAGTTCGACCTCATCAAGCAGTTGCCGGAAACTCTCAATTTCATTGGCCGTGTATTTCCTGTTGCTGATCAGCGCCAT
>JAPLKX010000088.1 GCA_026387845.1 Candidatus Hydrogenedentota bacterium
GGGTACCACATCCGGCATCCGGTTCATGTCCACCGCGATCCCCCTCAAGGACCCCGTGCGCGAAAGAGCCAGCCCGCCGGCCGTCCGGAACGATACACACCCCATCTCCTCGAGCAGGCCATAAACGCCGTTGAGAACCCCTTTCGGCGTCGGACCCGCTACCACAACCAGCGACCGCCGCCCTTCCGAAATGGTCCGCAGCACGTACCCGTCCCCCGACGGCGCGTCGAGCCCGAATGGATACGCCAGCCCCGTACCCGGCAAGTTCTCCGGCGTCCCCACCACAAACCCGAAGCTCCCCTGCGGCACGTTCTCAACCACCTCGACACGCGGCAGGTCGTGCAGCACCGCGTAAAGATAACGCTGAAGTTCCAACGCCGCCTGCCGTTCCAACGAACCCGCCCGCGGAGTTATGTAGACATCCGGCACAGCCGCAGCCGCCACGCCCGATACGGCCATCGCCACACAGCAAAAAAAGCCCGCTCGTAACACTTTCATCGGCCTCCCAGCCCCTCTAAGACCCGCAGGTACCATGCACCGGCGCACAGTCTAGCCCATTTCCACGCCCGATTAAAAGTCGAAAAACCAGTTGGCGCAAGAGATCTGTGTCTTTAGCCTCATCATCCCCGTCCACAGTGTCCACCACGTCCACTATGTCCACAATATCCACTGCCTCTCAACCTTCTCTCAAGCCGGCACTCCCGATTTGAAAAACGGCCGCTTGCTGCGCATACTGGCTGGACTGATGGCGCAATGGGCCGAACCGCGGTGAGCGTGCTCGTATGGCGAGACTTCAGATTCTGCCGGGCTGGCTGTTTCCGATTCCGGGGCTTTTTATACAGGCCTTGGGGCTGTTCAGCGGCGACGTGCAGTTAAGTTTGGTGGGTTCAGGCCTTTTGTCGGCCGGGCTCGCCGTGTACATCCGGGGAAAGGGCTATCACCCGGTATGGGGCCTTTGGGGCGTGGTGCCGGCGCTTGGCCCTCTCCTGCTTGTTGCCCAGCCAGACCGCCACAGGTCGCCCGGTGCGCGGATGCGTGGCGGCGTGGCATTCTTTTACCTCATGGCCCTGTTGGGGATCGGCGTCACGCTCATTGCGCCCGATATCGTAAGGGGCACGATTCCGGCCTATCTGTTCGATCAGGCCGAGCCGGCCCCCGCATCCCCGCCCGTCGTCGTCCAACAGGTGCAGGTACAGCCCGACCCCGCCCCCCCGCCCGCGCCGCCCGCTCCCGAACCCACCCCGCCGCCGCCCGCTACCACTACGTTTGAAGAAGGGTACCGCCAAGTCAAGCCCGGCATGACATTCGAGGAAGTCTGCAAACTCGTCGGCGATGACACCCTCGTCGTCGGGACCTCCGAGTCCATGAAGATTGTCCGTTGGAGAGGCGGCGATCGCCAGGCGTTCACCGCCCGGTTCATAAACGGCAAGCTCGACCTGCTCTCAAGCCTGCAGAAACAAATGCCCCCGTTATCTCCGGCGGCTCAGGAGGAGTTGCGGGCCCGTTCCGCCGAGCGCATCAGCCGCAGGCCGCCCCCGCCCGAACCCAAAACCGAAACCCCGCCGGCCACTGAAGAACTACCCCCATCCGAGGAAGCGCCATCCACCGAGGATCAGACCGCGGGCGCCGAACAGCCAGAGACCCCGCCCGGGGAACAACCGGAGGCCCCCAAAACCGGCGTCGTCACGGGGCGCGCCAAGTCCGAACGCGTCGTACGTGTCGGCGGCCAAGCGGCTGAAAAAAAGCCGCGCCCGTCCGTCAAAAGAGCAAGGCTGCCCAGGTCCTCCGGGCAGATAAACCGGGGCGCCAACGACGTCATTCTCGTTAACCGGTCCGAGAACACGCTGCGCGTCGCCGTCCGGCTGGGAATGCGCGGCGCCGATTTCGACATACCCCCCGGCGGCTACCACACCCTCTTCCTGAGCAACGGGTCTTACTCGATCTACTACATCGACTTGGGCGCGCCTGAAACGCTCCATTCGGCCGGCCAGGTCCAGGTTGACAGCCCCCCCACCGCCATCGAAGTTCAATTGCCCAGATAGTGCCGGCCTACTGGGAGCCGGCCGCGTCGGGGCCCGCAGGTTCTTCTTCCACCTCTTCCTCGACCCAGTCGTAATCATCGTCATCCGGCTGTGGCGGCGCCGGCTGGATTTCCGGCCCCATCGAAGCCACTTCCAGCATGTCCGGCGACACAATCCCGCATGACATCATGAACTTGACCCCGTCTTCCACGCTGAGCGAAGACTGGATCACCCTTTCGGGCTTGATCAATTGGAAGAACCCGGTTGTCGGGTTTGGCGTGGTTGGAATAAACACTTTGAGGTACTCGACGCCATTACTGTCGGTGATTCTACCTGTAACAAAACCCACGGAGAGCGCGCCGGGGTTGGGAAATTCAACCAGCACGGACGATTTATAGCTCGTGGAAGCGTTTGTGTTCGAGACGGCCTCCACCACCTGTTTGCTTGCCGTATAAACCGTCTTGACCACGGGAATCCGCTGAATGATGGCCTCGGCCAAGTTGAGCAGCTTTCTTCCGACAAAGACGTTGGTTACCAACCCGATGACATAAAGCAGCGTCAAGAACAGCGCCACTGAAATGATCATCACGTAAAACCGTGGCAACTCGCCCGCAACCATTCGGATTATCGACGCCAGCGGTTTCGCCGTGATCACGTACAAAAAATTAATTACGAACGCCGAAATGCCCAGGGGCACCACCACCAGCAGGCCCGACAGCAATCGCCGCCGGATATTGTGCCGCAACCGGCCCCAGAACGTCTTCTTCCTTCTGGTTTTACGCATAGTCTTCATAATTGGCTGGCTTCCTACCTCCGTTTATTATACACGTGCTTGGCCGAATTTGCGCCAAAGTACTTCATATTCAAATGGAAGAAAACGTCCCTTCGGGTGTATAAATACATGACATGACTGCAAGAGGGGCGTTCGGCACTAACCAGAGGAGGCAACATCGTGGATAAAAAAGGCAGCGGGACGGCGTGGGCAATCGCGGGCTTGGCCGTTGTGGCACTGATAGGTTCACTTGTGTGGGGATTCAGCCTACACCAGCGCGTCCAAGCGCTCAACCAGACCGTCACCGATTCCCAGCAACAAGCTAACGCACTCAAAAACCAGGCCCAGCAGCAGGACGAGCAGGTCCGCCGGCTCCAGGAAACGGTCGGGCAGCTCGAACAGCGCCTGGCCGCCACCACGCCGGAAAACGCCGCGGCCCCCGACGGCGCCGCCGCGCCCGGCGAGACGCCCGCCGAAGCCCCGAAACCCGCCGAAAATGCCAACCCAATGGCCAGCATGATGAAAATGTTTGAGGGCGAACAAGGCAAAAAATTCGCCGAAGCCAGCGCCAACGCCGCCATGACAATGCAATACGGCGATCTATTCACCGAGCTGGCCCTCCCGCCCGAAACTGAGCAGAAAGTGCGCGGCATCATTCGCGACTACATGGTCCGCGCAATGCAGGCCAGCGCCGAATTCATGAAAAGCGACGCCACCCCCGAATCGGCGAAGAAGTTTGAAGACGATTTTGAAGCCCAAATGAGAACAGAGCTTTCTAAGGTACTCACCAACGAAGGCATGGCCATCTTTGATGAGTACGAAGCAGGTGCGCCCGAGAGAATGCTCCGAAAAAGTTTCGAAATGCAGATGGGCATGTTTGCCCCCGGCCTGACCGAAGAGAATCGAACCATGGTTATCGACGTGATGGTCGAGGAAATGATGGCGCTTAAACAAGAGCCGGGCAGCCTCGCAACCATGGCCGATCCCAATGCAATAGGAGCACAGCTCGACGCTCTCGAACGCAGCCGCCAACGGTTGAGCACCGTACTCGAGGAACAGCAGATGACCCAGGTGGATGGATTCATTCAACAGACCCGGATGGGCATTGAAATGTTCCAGCAAATGATGTCATCCCGAAACAAACCGGCAGATCAACAGGAAAAACCGTAGGCTCGCATCCGGCCCTAAAAATCCACGTACAGTCAAGTCGACGCAATGATCCAACAACAACGCATCCGCTTCGAGAGGATGCAGCAAATGCTGTCTTCACAAAACAAGCCCGCAACTCAAGAGGAGAAAAAGTAGGCGCCCTACACACGGCAATTCAAATGCAGCCGCAGTGGGTCTAACCTGTTCTGCGTCTGTTTTTTCCTCCTCCACCTTTTAGAACCTCAAACCCCAAACCCCATACCCCAAACCCGAAATGCTTGATTACGCCCGCGCCCCTTCTATATGATTCGGTGTGCGAAGAGCTTATGCGGCGGAGGCCCCGAGCCATGGCAAGAGTCGAGCTGCGAGGCGTTAGAAAGGTTTACCCGGGCGGCGTTGAGGCCGTCAAGGGGGCCGACCTCGTCGTGGAAGACAAGGAATTCGTTGTTCTCGTAGGGCCGTCGGGCTGCGGCAAGTCCACCATGTTGCGGATGGTGGCCGGGCTCGAAGAAGTTTCCGAAGGCGAGATTTATATCGGTGACAGGCTCGTCAACGAAGTCCCGCCTAAAGACCGCGACATCGCCATGGTCTTCCAGAATTACGCGCTCTACCCCCACATGACCGTCTACAAAAACATGGCGTTCGGCCTTATCCTGCGCAAATACCCGCGCAAAGAAATCGAGGAACGCGTTCAGAAAGCCGCTGAAATCCTCGGCATCCAGGACCTGCTCGACAGAAAGCCCAAGGCGTTGTCCGGCGGCCAGCGCCAGCGCGTCGCCGTCGGCCGCGCCATTGTCCGCCAGCCCAAAGTATTCCTGTTCGACGAGCCGCTGTCGAACCTGGACGCCAAGCTGCGCGTGCAGATGCGTGCCGAAATCAGCAAGCTCCACATGCGGCTCGAATCCACCATGGTATACGTCACCCACGACCAGGTCGAAGCCATGACCATGGGCGACCGGATCGTCGTCATGCTCGATGGCGTCATCCAGCAGGTCGCCGACCCACTCACCCTCTATAACAAGCCCGTGAACAAGTTCGTCGCCGGCTTCATCGGCAGCCCCCCCATGAACATGCTCGAAGCCAACGTCGTCGCCGAAAACGGGGCGCTCCGCGTCCGCAACGACGCAAAAAGTTTCGACCTCGCCGTCGACCAGGCGCACCGGCCCGCGCTCAGCCCTTACACCGGCAAAAAAGTCATTTTCGGAATCCGCCCTGAAGACCTCGAAGCCGCCGGCGTACAAACGCCGGGCAGCGAACAAACGCCGGGCGGCGCCCTGACCTCCGCCTCCGCCAATTCCATTACGGCCGCCGTCGAAGTCGTCGAACCCATGGGTGCCGAAATCTATCTCTACCTCGGCGTCGCCGGACAGACCGTCACCGCCAGGATCAAATCCGAGCAGGAACCTGAAGTCAACAAGCCGTTCTCGCTCAACGTGGCCATGGATCGAGCCCATTATTTCGATCCCCAAACCGAACGAGCCATCGTTTAGCCGGTGTTACTAATGAGCGTTCTGGTCAGCGAAAAACGGGGACTGGCTCGCTTTTTCAGGCAGTTTGGAAAAAGCGTGCCTGTCCCCGCTTTTCGCGGCCTTGTCCTCCCAAAGCCCCTGTTTGTCCACACCAAACGGAGCATACGATGAGTGTTCTGGTAACAGGCGGCGCGGGCTACATCGGCAGCGTCGCCGTCGAACGTCTGCTAGCCGAAGGCGAACAGGTGGTCGTCCTCGACAGCCTCGCCACCGGCCACCGTGCCGCCGTCTCGAAAGCCGCCACGTTCATCCAGGGCGACATCCTCGACCGGGAACTCGTCCGCCACGTGCTTGCCCAACACGACGTCGACACCGTCATGCATTTCGCCGCGTTTATCGAGGTGAAAGAATCCTGCGAAAATCCCAGGAAGTATTTTCAAAACAACACCGCCGGCGCAATGAACCTGCTCGACACCATGCTCGACGCCGGCGTGGACAAGTTCATCTTCAGTTCGACCGCCGCCGTCTATGGCAACCCCGGCAGTACACCCATCACCGAAGACGCGCCCACCCGGCCTATCAACCCGTACGGCCTGTCCAAGCGCATGGTCGAGCAGATCCTCGAATGGTATGCCTGCGCACATGGCCTGCGATACGTGGCGCTCAGATATTTCAACGCATCAGGCGCCACCATCGAGCACGGCGAAGCACATCATCCCGAAACCCACCTCATCCCCAACGTCCTGCTCGCCGCCGAAGGCAAAAAAGATATCGTCGTCTATGGCAAAGACTGGAACACGCCCGACGGCACCTGCATCCGCGACTACATCCACGTCCTCGACCTCGCTGGAGCCCACCTGCTCGCCATGCGCCACCTCCGCAACGGCGGCGGCTCCGATTGCTTCAACCTCGGCAACGGCGAAGGCTACTCGGTCCTCGAAGTCGTCGAGGCCGTCAAGCGGGTGACAGGTAGAAACGTCCCGCTGACGATGGGCGGTCGGCGTGCCGGCGACCCCGAACGCCTCGTCGCTTCGAGCGAAAAGGCCCGCCGCGTCCTGCAATGGCAGCCAACCCGCGGCGACATCGACACCATCGTCCGCGACGCATGGAACTGGCGCCAAATCCACCCCGCAGGGTATGCTGGCTAAGCGAAAAACGGGGACTGACTCACTTTTTCGGCAGTTTGAAAAAGGGTGTCTGTCCCCGCTTTTCGCACCGCGTTTCGCGCACTTAGGCTACTGCCAACTACGGCGGACAGCGTAGGTCCGAATTCCGATTCGGACTGGACGACCCACGCGCCCGATCCCATTCAGAGATGGGACCTACGTCTTCGGCGCCATCATTTGCAGAGAAGCCAACGGCCCGTGGTAGACTGTCATCGCTTTTCGCAGCATGGACACCCTATTTCAAAACAAGAGCACTAAGGCAACAACGCATGAGCATCAACATCGATCAAGCCAGGCAGCAGTTTAAAGACCATTTCGGCGTCGCCCCCGCCATCGCCGTACGCGCGCCCGGCCGCGTCAACATCATCGGCGAACACACCGACTACAACCACGGCTACGTTATGCCGATGGCGCTCGAACGAGACACCGTCATTCTCGCCCGCCGTCGTCCCGACCACACCCTAAACGCCTTCGCCGCCACACTCGGCCGCGCCGCACAAACCAGCCTTGACCGCCGCTCGCGAAACCCACGCGAGCCGTGGCTCGATTACGTCATCGGCGTGGCGGATGAGTTGGCGAAGCTCTCGAAGCCGCTTACCGGCGCAGACCTCATGATCACCGGCGACGTCCCTATCGGCTGCGGACTCAGCAGTTCCGCAAGCCTCGAAATGGCCGCACTCGCCATGTTCGAAGCCCTCGGCTCGTTCTCCCTCGACGGGCCCGACGCCGCACGGCTCGGCCAGCGCGTCGAGAACCAGTTCCTCGGCCTCAACTCCGGCATCATGGACCAGTTCATCTCGAGGATGGCCCAGGCCGGCCACGCTTTGTTCCTCGATTGCCGGTCGTTCGAGTTCAAGCACGTCCCCGTCGCGTTTCCCGACGCCACGTTTGTCATCGCCAACACGTGTCTGGCCCGCGGCCTCACCTCGTCCAAGTACAACGAACGCGTCGACGAATGCCGCCAGGCCGTCGCTATCCTCTCCAAAACCCTCCAGCACGATGCCACACACCTGCGCGACTTCACCCTCGGCGAGTTGTCTGCTTCCCACACCCTCATGCCCGACGTCGTCTACCGCCGGGCCCGCCATATCATCAGCGAAAACGACAGGACCATCCGCGCGTGCGACGCCATGCGGCGCGGTGACGCGCAATTGCTCGGCGAGCTGATGTCGGATTCCGACCGGAGCCTCCGCGAAGATTACGAAGTCACCTCGCCCGAACTCGACGCCATGACGCGCGCCGCACTCGCCATACCCGGCTGTTACGGCGCCAGGATGACCGGCGCCGGGTTCGGCGGCTGCAC
>JAPLKX010000255.1 GCA_026387845.1 Candidatus Hydrogenedentota bacterium
TTGCCCACCCCACGGACAAAAACAAGCTTTACGCGAGGGATTCAATCATGTTACTTTACGTGCCCTGCGATTGCAGCCATGATTTTCAGTGCCACAAGGCGCCCTTGGTGGAGGGCGAAGTAAGGAAGTTGGTGTATGGGCGATTCGAGTATGAACCTGCTGTGGCACTACGTTGACCGATGGGCTGACCGAAAACCCAACGATGAGGCCATCGTATTCGGCGAGCAGCGTATCTCCTGGAGCGAACTCAAGGCGCGGGTCGACCGCGTCGCTAAAGGATTTCTCGAGTTCGGCATCGAAAAAGGGGACCGGATCGCGTTCCTCGGCATGGCCCGCCCCGAATTCTTTATCACCTACATGGCCGCCAGCAAGGTCGGCGCCACCTGGCTGGGCCTCTCTCCCAAGTTCAGTGTCGACGAACTCGACTACATGCTGCGCGACTGCCAGCCCCGGCTCCTCATCTCGCTCCGCGAATTCATGGGCCGCGACCTCGTCCCGGTCGGCGCCGAAATGGTCGCCAACATCCCCTCGCTCGAGGGCGTGCTCATGATGGGCGAACCCGTGCCGCGCACCGACAATTTCGACGAATTCATGAACAAACCACGGCCCCATCTCGACGCCGCCATCGAGGTCCGCGCCGCCGAAGTACGCCCCGAAGACAACGTCTTGCTCATGTACACGTCCGGCTCGACCGGCCGCCCCAAAGGCGTCGTACACACCCACAAGAGCATCCTCGCCAACATCCAAGTCGAGACAATCCGGCTTGGGCTCGGTCCCTCGAGCCGAATGCTGCTCCATTTCCCGATCAACCACGTCGCGGCCGACGTCGAGATCGGGTTTGCGGCCGTCTACGCGGGCTGCGCGTGCGTCTGCGTCGAGCGGTTCGACCCGGAACAGTCACTCGCCATAATCCAGGGCGAGCATATCACCATGGTCGGCCAGATCCCCGCAATGTACCTGCTACAGATGCACCACCCCGCCTGGCGCGACACCGATTTCAGCCGCGTCCAGCGGTTCGTCTGGAGCGGCGCCGTCGCTCCCAATGCGCTCATCGACACGCTCGCCGGTATCGCTCGGAAAACCGGCGCCGCCATCATGAACGCTTTCGGCATGACCGAAACCGCCGGGCTCGTCACCTACACCGACGACAACGACTCGATCGACACATTCAGAACCACCGCCGGAAAAGCCGCGGAACCGTTTGAACTCAAAATCGTCGACGACCAGCGGCGCATATTTCCCCCCGGCCGAATCGGCGAGATCGCCGTACGCGGCGACCTCCTCATGAAACAGTACTGGAACAACCCAAAAGCCACCGCCGACTCGACCGACGACGGCGGCTGGTTCTACACCAGCGATCTCGCAAGCGTCGACGACCGCGGATACATCCGAATCGCCGGGCGCCGCTCGGAAATGTTCAAAACCGGCGGCGAAAACGTGTTCCCCCGCGAGATCGAATCCGTCCTCGAAACCCATCCATGCGTCCAGCAAGTCGCCGTCATCGCCGTACCCGATGAAATCTACACCGAAGTCGGCCGCGCGTACCTCGTCCTCAAAACCGGACCCCAGCCCGACGAAGACGAGTTCCGCGACTATTGCCGAAAACACCTCGCCAACTTCAAAATACCAAAAACATTCCAGATGCAAATCGCACTCCCCCTCCTTCCAAACGGCAAAGTAGACAAACAGGCCCTCCGCCGAGAATTCGGAAAACCGTAATACGGCCGCCAGTCTTGCTATACATTAGGTTCGCGGGATCGTAAAAGCGGCGTCCCCGCCGCTTCCCACCACGCAGGCGCCATTGTGGTGTGGGCGTCTCGCCTGCACGCCCTGCCAGGAAGGAAACCTACTCCAGCGGCGAGAAAATCTTATTGACGGCCCGGTGAAGCCCGTTCGCCAAGGCTATCCGATCTTCACCAACCATCGGCTCGTCGCCAAACCGAACGTGGGCCTCGTAATACGGCAACGATACCAACCGCAGGAAATGGTTCAGGAAACTCCGCTGTGGGCCCCAAAGCTCCGGGTTGTTCACTTCATCGTCGTCCGGCCGGAAATGAGGGTCCGGGCCGTAAAGCACCACATCCGACGGGCGCGGCCAACCGTCCGGCGTCCTGTAGGTGATGCTGGCGTAATGGACCGCTTTCCGGCTCGATACCGCCGGTTCCAGCAGCGACGCGCGAAACCTTCTGACTGTCCGCCCGGGCGAAATCACGCCCTCTGGAGCCAGCAAAATGTTGTGCTGCTGCCGGATCGAATCAAGGATCGCACTTTTCACACGCGGCACGTCTTCCCGCACACGGTACACGAAAATCGCCTCGAGCGCCTTCACCAGCGGCCCGAGAACCGGCGTCTGCTGCATCTCCGCCATCGCTACGCAGCGGCAGTCACAAAGCAGGTTCATCACGATGAAGTCAAGCCACGTGATATGGTTTACAACCAGGAAAAACGGGCTCTGCGGCCGCGGCCCGTGTACCCGGATCTTCAACCCCAGAAGCGGCGGCATTCCCCTAAGCCACAATCGAGAGATCTTACGGCAGACCCGCCGCCTGAGCGGACGGTAAAACGACAGGGTAACCGTCGCCAAACGTACCGCTCCATAGCAACTCAATACCCATAATACTACCGCTATCAACCGGGAATAGGCCCGAAACGGCGACAATACACTCACATCTGAAACCAACCACGGCCGCTCAGCCTTCTCCTGGTAAAACTGGTTCATATGCTAACCTCGAGAGCGAACATACCGCTCCGCCTACAGTACAAGCCAATCACACAATAGTTACACCAGACAGTCTAATCCAACCACGTCAAACATTGCAAACCATTACACACCAATAGGTTAACCAAAACATGGCCACACCCGTCTCTCCAAAATATCCTCCCTGGCGCTATCTCAGGTTCCAAACTGCTTGCTTTCATCCGGGTTTTCCACTAAACTGGGACATCGATGTCGGCAACGTGAGGGAGCGCATATGGGCCGAAGCCAACCTGGCAAAGATGGCAACTGGACCATCTACGATATAGCCCGGCTCGCCGGAGTCTCCGCCAAGACTGTCAGCCGCGTCGTCAATGGCGAGGCCGGCGTTGGGCCGGAAACACGCGCCCGCATTGAAAAAATCATCGAAGAAGTCCAGTACCAGCCCCACATCGGCGCGCGCAGTATGCGTCACAGGACCCGCGACTGCCTCGGCGTCGCCATTTCGCTTCCCGTAAATGAAGCCCCCGTAAACCAAGACTTCCTCCTATGGATCTTTCAGGAGATTTACCGGCTGTTCTTGTGTCGGGGTTATTTTGCCGTGTGGGACATGAACCCGCCCAAGCTCGGCGAGACCCTCGATTATGCCCGGACCCTTTGGCAGCAACGATGCGGCGGGCTCGCCGTTATCGGACCTCTCGCCATCAACGACACCACCATACACAGGGTGCACGCATCCGGTTGCCCCTACATTACGCTCGGCCGCCTTGACAGTCTGCCCGAGGTCAGTTTCGCCGCAGTCAATCTCGAAGAAGGCGCCTACGTCAGCACAAAATATCTACTCAACCGCGGACACAAGAACATTGGAATGCTCAAATCGTTCCGCGGCTTCCAGCCCAGTGTCGAGCGCCGCAGGGGATACCTCCGCGCGCTCGAAGAAGCCGGCCTTCCCCCCACGGAAAAATACATGCGGCCCGTCTCATTCGACACCCGCGACATCGTCAACGCCGTCCACCGCCTCCTCATCGACCCCGCCGTCACCGCCATCATCGAATGCAGCGGATGCGAAGACGCACCCGCCATACGCGAAGGGGCCAGGCGCGCCGGGCGCGTACCCGGCAAAGATTTCGAAATCGTCTGCTGGACCTATACCAGCGACGGGATGGTCATGTCCGAAGCATGCGCCCACGTTTGGCTGCCCGTTAAAGAAGCCGCCGCGGAAGGATTCGAACTTCTCGCTCAATGGTTTGCCGGCGAACGTGAAGGGCCTATCCAACTCCTGTACCGCCCCACGCTCCACGAAATAATCACCGGAAAAGAAATTTCGAAACCCCTGCGCCTGTTCGAAATGCTGTCTTGACCGCCTGCGAAAAGGCCTTTCCACTATGACCAATCCGCCTAAACAACGCCCGGAGCGCCGCCATCCTCCCCGTGACCGTAACCAGAACCGGCCCGCGCCACGTCCGCTCGGCGGCATCAACACACGGTGGGCCGGTTTCCGGCCGCTCTTTGACTACTGGGGCAACGAAATCGTTCGGTTCTACAAACTCGAAACCCTCGCCAGCGCCGTCGACTGGTCCCTCCACACCAAAAGAGACCGGTTCCTCATCCCAAGCATCCAGGAGGTGCTCGGCCCCGCACCCGTCGTCTCCCTGGCATTCGAACTGTTCCAGGAAGGCCGGTACCAGTTCATCTTCCGCCTCCGCGCCCTCAACGCCCGCCGGAAAGAAGCCTTCTTCGCCTTCGTCGTCGCCAAGCGCGCAGACTACAGCAAACTGGCCGCCCTCGAGCACGCAAACCTCCGCGTCATCCACGAGCGCGCCCCCGATTTCGTCGTTCGCCCGTTCCGCGGCGGCAATATCTATCTGCCCGACCGCCACGGCAGAGTCGAACACGGCAGAGACATCTACGCCTACGTCACCCAATGGCTCGCTGGATTTCACGAACTGGGCGTCAACGACCGGCTCCAGTTCATTATCAATGTCAAGGCCCGCCACACGTTCACCATCGACCAAACCGAGCAACTCAAGGCCAAAATCATCGAGATCGTCGCAAAAACCTACAGCCCCAAAAAACGCGACTGCATGGACCTGCCCGAAATCGCGTCCGGCGATCTTGTCGTCACCGCGCCTCCCAAGCCCCTGCGCCTCAAACTCATCGCGTGCCGCCGCATGCTCCGAAACATCACCCCAGTCAAGCTGCTCGACAAAATCGCCGCCGCGTCCTGGCCCTGGGGCGACACCCGGTTCTATCTCGCGCCCCAAGACGCCCGCATGTTCTACGACGCCTTTGCCCGGGCATTCGGACAAGACATCGCCCGCGATACGTTCACCCAATACGCCGCCGCCGTCCAGTCCGGCAAGCTCCCCGAACGAGACGCCCTACCCAGACACGCACTCGCCGAACTTACCTCCTGACCCACTATGCGCCTCTCCAACCCGGCTCGCATAAGATAGTCGTGTACAATGGGTTATCGGAAGCTCGCGGGAAACCGCAAGTTGAATTGCGGGCGCATGTTCTAATGCGCATATTAGCAGGTTAATATCCTGAATTTGACTTCACCGCGAGATTCCACGGATACTCTTGACATGTCTGTCTAAGATGGCTGGAAATGGGTTTTCCGGAACGGACGTACTGAAAGATGCTTTGGCGAGTTGGGAATTTCTTTCGGTGGAAGCTTCTTTCGGTGCCCATTTACGTCAAAATACTGGGGATTGGCGTAGTCATCAGCCTCCTTTTTGCCAGCGTGGCGTTCCATGGGATTCGGAGCCGCGTCGTCCAAGCCCACTACCAGACATACGGCGAAACCGCCTTATCGGTGGCTCTTTCGCTGTCTTCGCTGCTCGAGTCCAAGGAAAACGTTCAAAAAGAGGCCTTGGACCGGAACGTTGACCGGCTGATGGCGGCGTTTCCAAATGTTCGCTAT
>JAPLKX010000439.1 GCA_026387845.1 Candidatus Hydrogenedentota bacterium
TGACTCAACAACGCCTCCCGTTGCGCTTCCAGCTCATCTTGTCTTCTCATCGCGTCCTCCCTCTGTTGTTAATACATATTAACAAAAGCTCGCCCAAAAAGAAAGCGTTTTCTGCAAAACCCTTGTTTACGACGCAGGCCCCCAAATTAGGGGTTACTGGCATCCCGCCGCACTTAAAAGGTATAGTTACGTTTTTGCGAGTCGTTCACGGAAGTCAGGCAGATGGCATCGAATCGGAAAAAATCCACCCCTGCTGAAAAGGCCAAGACGGGGGGCGGGGCGAGCGTGGCGGCCGCCCGGGGCGTTTTAGCCGGCATAGTTGGGCCGAGCGGGTACGAATGGCTCAAGAGCGTTGCGATTGCGATCCTGGTGGCGCTGGCGATACGTTGGTCGCTTGTCGAGCCGTTTCGGATCCCGTCGGGTTCGATGGAGCCGACGTTCATTGGCGACCCGCACATTTTGAAGGGGGACCGGGTATTCGTTAACAAATTTGTTTACGGGCTCCGGTATCCGCTCAACGGGATCCGAATTCCCCTGACGAACTACCACTTGAACTATGCCAAAGATCGGTTGTGGCGGCGTTCAAAACCGCAGCGGTGGGACATCGTGGTGTTCAAGACGGTTGAGGAAAACTCCATACATACCACGCTTGTGAAGCGCGTGGTGGGGCTTCCCGGTGAACGGATCCACATCGCTGACGGGAAGGTTTACGCCAACGGTGTCCCGCTCGAGTTGCCCCCGGATATGCCTCCGGTTCAATACACGTCGCCGCGGCCCGGCTACAGTTCCGACATGAAGTACGGCGTTTTGACCGAAGACGCCTATTCGGTGGTGCCGGAAGATTCCTACCTGCTGCTGGGCGACAACAGCAGCCAGAGCCGGGACGGCCGGTATTTCGGGTGGGTGCCGTACGAGCGCATTCTGGGGCGCGTATCCTGCATCTGGATTCCGATCAGCCGGTGGCGTGATTTTACGGGTTTCAGCGGGACGTGGTGGTGGCAAGGCTCCGTGGGGGTAGTCCTCATCCTGTTGGTCGGTCGTATTTTCTTTGGCCGGTCCTGGCGGTATGAGCGTGGGGGCAAGGCGAACCACGCCTACGTCAACAGATGGGCATACGGGTTGCCGGTGCCATTGACGAAGCTGCGCCTGGTTTCATGGGGGCAGCCCCGGCGCGGCGACCTGGTTCTATACCGGCCGCCCAAAGAGGGCAAGGACATTCCGAACCTCCTGGTGGGGCGAGTTGCCGGGCTGCCCGGGGAACGTGTTTTCCTCGATGGTGGAACACTGGAGGTGAACGGGGCGCCGGCCGGCGAACTGGTCTTGGCGCAACGCAACTTCCCTTCGGGAGACGGCGTCGGTCCCTACGCCCGATCCAAGGGCAAGGACTATTCGCTGGTGCCGGAAGGGCATGTGTTTATCCTCACGGAGGACGACGACCCCGAAGCCCATCTGGACAGCCGCACCGTTGGGTGGGTGCCGAGGGCCGAGTTGGTGGGGCGCGCGGCAGCGGTTTGGTGGCCGCCGCATCGAGTCGGGCGCCCAGGTTAATACCTGAAGTACAATGCGGTACAAACCAGAAGGGCGTATTTTTATGGGTTGACCCACTACACCATGCTGGGGTAGTATTCTCTTGACCACAAGCGGAAGGAGGTGAGACAGCATGCATGTTAGGCGCATATCGAAGGCTGTAGTAATCAATGGCGAGTGGCTCGAGGCGAATCTGCCGGACAGCCTGTACGATTTGATCAAGACCATGATGTGCTGGTGTAAGGACTGAGCGAAACCGACGTTAGCGGTCGCGGGCACTGGGGGTCCGTGGCCGTGGACAGGCAGGCGAGGATGGCCCGCGGCAACGGGGGTCATTCTTTTTTTTGTGGGTTAGTAGGGGAACCGGAAGGGTCCGCGTGGTTTGTGATAAACTCTGTAAAGTTTTTTTCACCTGAGAGACCTGTTGAGGCGCCGGCATGAAAGTAATCCGTAAGCCCAAGCTGGACGAAGTGGTGCTTATCAAACAGTTGCTGGACAACGCGGCCCAGCAAGGCGATCTGCTCCGCCGTCCGCTGATGGAACTATACGAAAACGTGCGCGACTTCTATACCTACGTTGACGAGCAGGGGGTGGCGGCCTGTTGCGCCCTTCATATAGACACGCTGGACCTGGCTGAAGTCCGGTCGCTGGTGGTGCGGCCGGACCTGCGCGGCACGGGGATTGGCGGGCGGCTGCTGGACCGTTGCCTGGATGAGGCGCGGGGCCTAAAGATTTCACGCGTCTACGCGCTGACGCGGACGCCTTCGTTTTTTGCCCGCTACCAATTCGAGCAAATAGAAAAGCACGACCTCCCCCATAAGGTGTTCAACGACTGCGTCCGCTGCCCCCTGTTCCCGGACTGCGATGAAGTGGCGATGGTGAAAACGCTTGCGCCGGCAAACAGCGAGGAACAGGATGGGTCGGATTTGTTGGGTTCGGTCGGTTTCCTCGGGTTTGGGAACATGGGCGGAGCGATATTGCAGGGGCTGTTAGCGACGGGTGCCATAAAACCAAGTGCGGCAATGGTTTACGACTTGGCGGAAGACCGGCGCGCGGCGGCAGCCAAACTGGATGCGCGGGTGGTGGAATCGCCGCAGGCATTGGCCGAGGCGAGCGATGTCCTGCTGCTGGCGGTAAAGCCGCAGAATATGGGGGAGGCCCTCGATCAGATCAAGGCGGGGTTAAAGCCGGGCATTTTAGTGATTTCGATTGCGGCGGGCATTTCGAT
>JAPLKX010000754.1 GCA_026387845.1 Candidatus Hydrogenedentota bacterium
ACGCTGAATATGCGCGTCGTCTCCAGCGCCTCCTCGAACGTCATGTCCGGCAGGATGCCCGGCAGCCGCGCCGCCAGCATCGTTTTGCCCGTGCCCGGCGGGCCGATCATCAGCAGGTTGTGCCCACCCGCTGCTGCCACCGTCATCGCACGCTTCACGTGCGCCTGACCTTTGACATCGGACAGATCGGGCATGTCCCGCCGCGACGTCTCGAAAATCGACCGCACGTCCGTCCGGTGCGGCTTGATTTCATTCCTGCCCGAGATGAACCCCGCCGCCTCGTGCAGCGTCGACACCGGGATCACGTCCACACCCTGAACCACACCCGCTTCCGTCGCGTTCGACGCAGGCACCAGGATGCCGCGCAGTTTCTCCTGCCGCGCGCCCAGCGCCAGCGACAACGCCCCCGAGATCGGCCGGATGCTCCCATCCAGCGCCAACTCGCCCGCACACGAGTATTCCGAAAACCTCGTCCCGCTCAACTGATCGCTTGCCGCAAGCAGCCCCAGCGCAATCGGCAAATCCAGCGCGCTCCCTTCTTTCCGTACGTCCGCCGGCGCCAAATTCACAACCACCCAACCCCGCGGAAACCGGAACCCCGAGTTCACAATCGCCGAGCTGACTCGGTCCTTGCTTTCCTTCACGGCGGCGTCAGGCAGCCCCACGATGTTGACCTTGTTTTCCCCCGGGTGCACGTCCACCTCGACCGCCAGCGGCAACGGCTCGATTCCAACCACCGACCCCGAGAGCACTCGCGCCAACACGGTAATCGCCTCCTGTAGAACAGCCCCGCCTTTGCCAGTATAATAGTAGTAGACTTGGTTGCGATCAAGTAAGCTGACATGCCCCAATTGTCCCAATGGTCTCAATCGTCCCATTGGAAGAAGAGCCCATAATAACCGATGCTGGATATGAAAGATTACATGGACGAGGCGGTAAGCCACTTTCACGGCTTGGTATCTGATTATCACCGCGACTCGTACCCTTTTAACCTGTCTCCTTTATTGGGAAAAGACAAGAAGGCTTACCGCTCGACTCTGAACAAATTGAGGCGGCTTCGTAAAACGTGCCGCACTGAGTGCAGGGCCGCCGCAATCGAGTTGAACGAGGCTCTCTTCAGGTCAAGGCGGTTTTCCGAGTTGCCCGCAGTCTTGCACAGCCTCCGTTTCGCTTTAAGGGCCTTGTGCCTGTCTGAATATCTTATCGCGAACGACAGCGGAGGCCGGCGGTTGGTAGAAGCCAGCTTTGCGCCGGTCGTTCTCGGCGAGGTCTTTTGGGGGCTGAAACGCACACGAGGCAACGGCAGCTTACTGCGGGTATTTGAGCAATCGGGCTGTCCATTGGCTGAGAGTCACTTTCCACCCTTTGCAGCCTTCAGGGCGTGGGCGCCTCACTCCGACCTCTTTCCAAAAAAGACTGAAGATCAGAGTGAAGTGTCTCCGATAGGCACGGATTTGGCACAAAAGATCCTCAGCAGTTGGTCCGTTGCCGAAGGAGCCGTGATGACACTCAACGAACAGGTCTGGCAGTACCGGCAAGAGGAACAAAACCTTCTTGTGGTTGGATGTTTCGGTCATATGCCGTTGGCTTCCGCCAACTTTACGGGCTTGGCAAAAGCACTGCAAGACCTGACCGGCGTCACCCCGTTTACGCACCACATTTTTGACTTCCGTGTCAACGAACAACTTCAGTCACACTTGGAGCCGTTTGTGTCAACCGCCGCAGGCCTGTTCCTGAACGCAACAACGCCTGATTCCGCCGAGCTAACCAAACAACTGAACACCCTGATGTACCATGCCAAGGTTCTCTCAGCTCTGGAACAATACCGTGATATGGACCCGCGGGGGCCTAAAGGCCCTGTAGCGGTCACCATGCCCATCCCGGGCTCGTAAGGGTACGCGATCATGCCGCAACAACTCCACGTCGTCACCGGCGCATTTGGCTATTCCGGCAGCTATATCGCCCCCCGGCTGCTCGAGGCCGGCTGCCGCGTCCGCACGCTCACCAACTCGCTCCACCGCCAGCACCCGTTGCAGGGCCAAGTTGAAGCCGTCCCGTTCCATTTCGATGACGAGCCCCGGCTCGCGGCCTCGCTCGAGGGCGTGTCCGTCCTCTACAACACGTACTGGGTACGGTTCAACCACCCCCGGTTTAAGTACGCCGACGCCGTCAAAAACACCCTGGCCCTGTTCACGGCCGCCGTCAAAGCCAACGTCCCACGCGTCGTACACGTCAGCATCACCAACCCTTCCGAAGACTCGCCGTTCGAGTACTTCCGCGGAAAGGCCCAACTCGAGCGCGCCCTCCGCGAATCCGGCCTGTCGTACGCCATCCTCCGGCCCGCCGTCCTGTTCGGCGACGAAGACATCCTCATCAACAACATCGCCTGGGTGCTCCGCCGGTTCCCCGTGTTCGGCGTGTTCGGCGACGGCTCCTACCGGCTTCAGCCGATTTACGTAGACGATTTCGCGCGCCTGGCCGTCGAGCAGGGACGCAGCTCCAGCAATGCGGTGGTGGACGCAATCGGCCCCGAGACATTTACCTACCGCGAACTCGTCAGAACGATCGGCCGCATCATCGGCAAACCACGCCCCGCCCTATCCGTCCCGCCCTGGTTTGGCCACGCCGTCGGCTGGGCCGTTGGAAAACTCGTCGGCGACGTCACCATCACGCGCGACGAAATCGACGGCCTCATGAGCGACCTGCTGTATACCCACTCGCACCAAACCGGCCAAACACGACTCACCGAATGGGCGCAACAACACGCCAACACCCTCGGCCGCCGTTACGCCAGCGAGCTCCAAAGACGCATCAACCGGACAAAACGTTACTGACGTGGGCGTTGCCCACAACCCAATACATACCAATAAACTCGACGGATTTCATGCTTCGCAAGTTCTTGTATGGAAATCTCTTACATATGTCGGCTCAAGAACTTCTTGTTGTTTTTTATAGGTGTACGGAATTAAGGTACTAATGGCAATGGCTGTGTATTATTTGTGGACAAGTCCCGTCCGTCCGGAAACTGAAACCCCAATTTCACGACCGTCTAATCTCCCCACGCCTTGTTCTTCCCCGTGTGCGCGCCCACCTTGACCGCCAGCGGCAACGGCTCGATGCCAACCACCGACCCCGAAAGTACCCGCGCCAACATAAAACAGATCCTTGGACACCACGCCCGACTTGGCCAATAGTTGCACCCGGGGTGGACGTCAAGGAGGCAGGAGGCGAAGAACAGAGGCGCCGCATCTCGATACCGACGAAGGCGCCGGCGCAAACAACTCACCGCCGCCTATGTTGCGCGGTGGGAACTACTTGTCGACTGCCTCTTGCGATTGGGTGCGGATGCCCTGACTTTCGAGTTCACGGGCATAATCGGGACACCACTGGCTCCACTGCTCGCGGGCAAAGCCGGCTCGCTCACGGCAGTTCGACCGGCATCGGAGTTCGTCTGTGTCGGTAACAACGATTTCCTTGGCCTTTTGCAGAAGCGCGTCGGTCCTTCTAGCCAGTTCCAGGTCCCATTCGGCTTCTACATGGGGCTCCTTGGTCTCAATCCGGTAGATTTCGGTATTGCTGTGCAAGGTTTGGCCGGCAAACCGAACCATCCGCGTGCACTCGCAAGTGGCCTTATCCTGTTCCTCCTGCGAATCGAAATCCCTGCCGCCGTTGACACACTTATCCAATTCGCCCAGCCAGTGTTCAAGCATCAAGCGATTGTCGCGGATATTTATCCTTACTCTTTCCTTCCATTCCCGCAGCGAAAGCACCTTCGGGGCAGGAAACTCGGCCAACTCTTGCGTAGCTCTTGCAGTGCGCAATAGGCTTCTCACAACAGCATCTCCTATCTTGATCCTGTCCTAATATGCCGGATGACTTCTGATTTCATTTCTTAAGTGTTCCAAGAGGAGTCCCACGCATTTTACGCCGCAGGATATCCTCCGTACAACGGCCTTAACAGACTCAGAAGGGGCACAAATCGAGGCCTCCCGAATCTCTTTATCGGCATGAATATCGATGGCTGAAGAGAGACACCACAGCCGCTGGGCAAACCTTCTTGTTTCATGCACACTGGGGCGACAGGAGAAATATTCTACCACTTCACACGTTCGGTCGACGCAGTCCTTGAGGTGCACATGTGCGTTGCGGTCGAATAGGGTTTCCTTGTTTAGCTCTTCCGCCAGGCTTCGCAGTTGATCCCGAACCGGCCTGCAAGCTTCTTCAAGGTTCTCCAAAATCCGTTTGTATCGTCGGCGATAGAGTAGTCGAATTAAAAAGCTTACTGCGACCGCAATAACGACAATCAGCGCAAAACAAAGTAAAATAACCACACTCTGAAACAGCGCGGAGCCATATTTTTGTTTCCCACCATCAAATGATGTGAGCACGGCGTTGGCTATGGTCGTGATGCGGTTGCTATTGGCCATACCAATGGCCAATCCGACTGTCCCAATCAGAACCCCGTATGTTCTTGAAGTGGATATCATTTACCCCCCCGCGGGCATTTTATACTTCCAAATAAAAAGCGGACCTGTACATTCCGTACATTACGCACGGCACGTCTCTCACCCATCGGTGATCGACCCTCCCCAACATAACTACATATTCCCACTGCAATCGGTAATGCCAGAATAATAGCCAAAACCATACACCAACACAACCCACTGCCGCAAGTATTCCACGACATCCTGTCAAGCTGTGCATTGTTCCTTGGGTATGGGATATAAACCCTTTGCTCTTAATGTAAGATACACGTGCGGGCGCCGTTTGATCAAGTGTTTTTTGGGGGAAGCACCAAACTGCGGGGGGTGAGGTTGCATAACATCTTAGAAACACAGAGGTTACGGCTATTTAGCGCCGCGTTTGAGCGAGACCCATTCCTGCCAAAGATGCCTCGGTTTTCATTCCCGTGTACAATAAGCGGCATGAAAAACAGGGCGTTCTTATTGACGTTTGTTCTTGTTTCTTTGCGCGCTTGGGGTGAGTTTGACCCGAACGGTCTCGTGATCCTGCATACGGATTATGGGGCTGACTCGGTTTATGTGGGCGTCTTGAAGGGGGCGATTTACAAGGCCTTTCCGCAGGTCCGGATCGATGCCATCACAAATTCCGTGCCGCCGTTTGACATCATGGCGGGTGCCCAGATGCTCGCTGAATCCGCGGGGGAGTTTCCTGCGGGAACGGTGTTCTGTTGCGTGGTGGACCCCGGCGTGGGAACCTCCCGCAAGCGCATCGTGCTCGAAACGAAGAGCGGGCACGTCTTCGTTGCGCCGGATAATGGCCTGCTGACGCTTGCGGCGCGCCGCCTCGGGATAGCTCAAATCCGCGAGATCACCAACGCCGCGTTGTGGCGCGCCGGCGAAGTCTCGCACACATTCCACGGGCGCGACATTTTCGGCCCGGTGTCAGCGGCGCTCGCGCGCGGCGTCCCGCTGGCCGAGATCGGCCCTGCTCTCGAGTCCATGGTTACGCTCGACATCCCTGAGCCGCGAGTTGATGACGGGAAGGTACTTGGCGCTGTCATCCGCTCCGACCCTTACGGCAACCTCATCACCAACATCACCGCGGAGCATCTTTCAAAGATCGGTCTTACCCTCGGTGACACGGCAGACGTCCAAGTGGGCGCGGCTCGGTTTTCCGCGCCGTGGGCGGCCGCGTACGGCGACGTGCCCGAAGGCGCCCGCCTGCTCGTGGTGCAGAGCAGCGGCTACATCGAGCTCGCCGCCAATATGCGCAACCTCGCCGAAACCATCGGCGAAGGGCTTCACGCCCCCGTGACCATTTCAAAAGCGAAAAACGGAGCGAAAAACGGGAAAAACGGGGACTGACACCCCTTTTTCGGCCCGTAGGCGGTTTGAGAAAAGGGTGTCTGTCCCCGCTTTTCGCGGCTTGAATACGTTACCGAGTTTATGAACAAGAGTACTAAGTACCTTG
>JAPLKX010000083.1 GCA_026387845.1 Candidatus Hydrogenedentota bacterium
GTCCCTTATGTCCTTTATGTCCCTTTTCCTTCTGTGCCCGTTCCAACGGCGGGTCATTCAACACCACCTCCATCCCCAGCGCCCGCGCCACCCTCACCACGCGCGACCCCACGTTCCCCACGCCCACTACGCCCAGCCGCAGCCCACCCAAATCAAGCCCAAGCCCGGCCTCCAGCGCCAGCAGCGCCGCCGACACATACTGCGTCACGCTACCCGCGTTCGATCCCGGCGCACTCGCAAAACCCACCCCATGCGCCGAAAGCCACGCCGTGTCAATGTGATCCTCCCCGATCGTCGCCGTCCCTACAAACCTCACCCGCGACCCCTCGATCAACTCGCGCCCCACACGCGTGATCGACCGCACCAGCAGCAACTCCGCGTCGCCAACCGTCTCCCGCGTGATCTCCCGCCCCGGCAACGTCGCCACATCCCCCAACCCCCCAAACGCCTCCCGAACATACGGGATATTCTCATCCGCAACGATTTTCATAACATTGTAGCGCAGGCGTCTCGCCTGCAAATCCGTCCGATCCGTCCTATTCGCCTTATCATTTCTTCCACGGCGGCGTGCTGGGAAGATACGTCTTAAACTCCTCGATCAGCGAACTCTCATACGCCCCCGCGAACGTCCCCCCGAAAAACCGCTCCAGCCCTTCCTCGCACAGCCGCTTCCACGAAACGTCCTCGTCCCCCGGCATGATCGGAAAAAACAGCGCGCCGTTCGCACGCGCCGCCTTCAAATCCCCGTACGCATCCCCTATCATCAGCATCCGGCTCTTCTCATACCGGCCTTCCGACGCAAACGCAATATGCTCCGATTTCTTCCCCATCTCCTGGCCCGCGATTGCAAACACATACTCCGCAACACCCTGCTCCTCCCACTCCCGCACCAGCGCCTCCGTTGGCGTCTGCGAGCACACCAGCATGTCCGCGTTCCGCCTCGCCTTCTCCAAACACTCGCGCACGTACGGGAACGGCGGCAGCCCCTTGTCCACGATCTCGCTCACCGACACATTCACCGCCTTGCTCCACTCGAGCGCCCTGTGCATGTCCGGCTCATCGTGCTCGCGGCAGTACGCCTCCAGCGCCGGATTCCCCAGCTTCGACTCCGTCTCCGCCCAGCGCCGCAGGTTCGGCGCAGACGGCGACTTGAAACCCCGCGCCTGGACTTTGTCCCAGTCGTCCAGCAGGTCGAACACCATCAGCAACGCCGGAAACCGGTTAATCCCACGCCATTCCGAATACAGGTTCACAAACTCCGCCGCCGTCCGCACATATTTCGAAACCGCCTGCAAGCCCCAATAACGAATTATGTTCGGAATGAAACACTCCTTGTGCTTGATCTCCATCGTATCAAACGCGCAACCATCCGAATCGATCGCAATGAAAAAGTCTTTGGTAGGCTTGTGCCCTTTTAGAACCGCAACAGGATCGGTCATTTCCTTAATCCTTCCACTACGTCCACCATGTCCACTACGTCCACTCACACCCCAGAAAACGCCGAAAAACCCCCGTCGATCGGCACCACAATCCCCGTCACAAACCGCGACGCATCCGACGCCAGCCAGATCGCCACTCCACACAAATCCTCCGGCTTCCCGAACTCGCCCATCGGCGTGTGGCCAAGAATGGTCTTCCCCCGCGGCGTCACGTCACCCGTCGCCTCCAGCATCAAGAACCGGTTCTGTTCCGTCAGGAAAAAGCCGGGCGCAATCGCGTTCACCCGCAGCCGCGGATTGTACTCCTGCGCCAGGTGAACAGACAGCCACTGCGTAAAATTGCTTACCGCCGCTTTCGCCGCGCTGTACGCCGGGATCCGCGTCAACGGCCGAAACGCATTCATTGAACTGATATTGATCACCGACCCGCCCGCCGGGTTGTCCTTCATCCGGTTCAAAAACACCTGGCACGGC
>JAPLKX010000270.1 GCA_026387845.1 Candidatus Hydrogenedentota bacterium
TTCTTCCTTACAACCGCCCACGCACAGGCCGCACAGTCCCCTATGGGGTAACCATCAACTGGAGAGCCGGATGCGGGAGAACCGCACGTCCGGTTCGGAGGGAGGGGGGACCGGCTCAACCGGTTCTCCCTACCCCTATCTAAATGCCGTAGGCCATTCAACAGATAGTAACAGTCAGCGTTTAATTACAGTCACCGTCTAATTCAGTCTGCTATGAGTCTTGCCGTTATTCCAGAAACGGGGGCTCGCCCTGGATGGACTCGACGAGGGTCAGGGCCTGCTGGACTTGGTCGCGGGGGCCGCGGAGGATGAGGCGGGAACCGCCTTCGGCGCCACCGACTCCGCCCGCTGCCGCCTGAAATACTTGCACTCCGGCCAAAAGCTCCAGTGCCTCGATCTCGGTGACGATCTCTCCATTCACTAGGAACATGGAGGGGATTTCGTTCAGGCTTTCGACGGGTTCGCGCATTTTGTTGGCGATGTCGACTATGCTTCCTGCTACCTGTTTTTCGAGGCCGACGGGGATGATGAGGTGGGCTTTGCGCGCCACGATGGCAGGTACGGCTTTTCCGGTTGTGCCGGCAGAGCTTGTTGGGCCGCCGCCGATTAAGACGCCTGCGAGCTTGTGCTCGACGTCGATCGCGTTGGCGCCTTTGATCACTACGTCGCCGGATTTCAAATCCTTCAGTGCGTCGTCCATGCTCAGATTGGGCTGCACCGTTCCTTTGACGAGGACGATATCGCCTGTCCGTTCGCTGGAATCAAGAGTCTTGCCGCCTTTGGCGGGTCCCGTCCAGCCGACGACATATGAGCCATGGGCGATCTTTTGTCCGGTCAGTTCCTCGGCCACATACGTATTGGTTGTGCCCCTGCCGATGATGATCATGCCGTCCTGCAAGGCTTTTTTGACGGCGGGCATCTGAGAGACGGCTTTGGCGATCAGGCGTTTGCCCTCGGAGACGGTTAAGATAGCCTGCGCCTGCACTACTTCGCCTTGCGTTGCCTTCGACTCCTCGGCCAGTGCACATGACATCGTCCCAAGTATAGAAAGAGCAATCATTATCACGCTTGTTCGATAGGCCATTGAATCTCCTCCTCTAAGGGTTGTACGGATTTTAACCTTTTTTGGTTCTTCCGCAAATTTTGGGAAAGACACCTTTGTTGCAGTAGGCCGCCTTCGCCGAAGTCGGCCTTTCCGGGCGGAGCGTCTGGGTCTCTCGAGCCGCCGCTCATGAATGGGCCGCATGTTCAAAGCCACTTCCGCTCATCGGGCCTTGTCCCGAACCAGCGCTGTGGGCGTTGAGGGCCGACTTCGGCGAAGTCGGCCTTACTGCGGACGCCGAAGGTCATGCCGTCGCGAAAAGCGGGGACAAGCTGGGCGGCGCAGCGTACCTCGCAACCCCCTGTCTGAAAGCAGAATTGTCGAAAGTTCTTCTTGACAGAAATTGGACGGCGGGTTTATTTTTAGTTACGCAGTTTGCGGTGCAGTTTGGCTGTTCACCGACAGGGCAAAGACTATGCTGATGGGACGGCGGCGCGAAATACAGGCGTGCGAACAGGAATTCTGGCGTATCAGGCTTTAACCCGCGCGCGGCCGGGTCGCCAAACCTCAGGCACTTCTCGATGCGACCGCCTATCAGCACCGTTCACGCGAAGGGCTGCTGCTGGTGAACGAAACAGTGCAAATGAGGAGGAAAAGTTATGAGAAGGAAGGGCTTTACACTAATCGAGCTGCTTGTTGTCATTGCCATCATCGGTATCCTGGCGGCGATCTTGCTGCCGGCGCTGGCGCGGGCGAGGGAGGCGGCGCGGCGCGCGTCCTGCGCAAACAACCTGAAGCAGATCGGGCTCGTGTTCAAGATGTACGCGAACGAGTCCAAGGGACAGAAATTCCCGACCAACCAGAAGTGGATGGCGGCGACTCCCCCGGTATTGGGGCCCTGTACGACGCGGAAGGACGGTTTCGAGGCGTTTTTTGACGGGCCTGCCGTCTTTCCCGAATACCTCAGCGACGTCAACGTCATGGTGTGCCCGTCGGACGCCACAGGTGACCAGGAGTTGCAGAACTTCTACACCGATGGCCAACCCGACCCCTGCAGGTTTGCTGCGATCTCCTACATCTATATCGGATGGATGATCAAGCCCGAGATGATGCTGCTCGACCCGACCCAGGAAAATAACCCCGCTATTATGCCCGACAACGTGACGGGTTACGTGACCGATCCGGCCAACCTCATATTCGCCGACATCATTTCCGGCGTCAACGCCTGGACGACCAGCGGGGACCCGGCCGTCTATGACAAGGATTTGTCGCGCGACGGCCTGACACTCTACCGGCTCCGCGAAGGGATCGAACGTTTCCTTATCACCGACATCAACAACCCGGCCGCCAGCGCCCAGGCGCAAAGCGAGATCTTCGTCATGAGCGATGACGTCAGCGGCGACTTCGTCGGGAACTTCAACCACGTCCCCGGCGGCGGCAATGTGCTGTACATGGACGGCCACGTCGAGTTCATTAAGTACCCGGGCGAGACGCCGTTCTCCCGCTTCTGGGCCTCTTTCATTTCGTTCGCCCTCGGTAGTTTCTAGAAAGTTGTAAGCTGAAATAGTTTCACAAAAGGGCCGACCGGCAATTCACGCGGGGCGGGAAGGGCAGCCCCGCGTGCGGGTCGGCAAAAATGCCAACGCGTAAACGGCGTAAACGGGCGTAAACGGGGACAGTGGGGCTGTTGAAAAAGTCCAGCGGTTGCTTCATGGCCGCGAAAAGCAGGGACAGACACGATTTTCAAACTGCCGAAAATCGAGTCAGTCCCTGTTTTTCGCTTATGTTTTTTTGAAGTAGACCAGGTTGTTTTACGCCCACAGTCACCGTTTATTTGATATCAACCTGTCAATATTGTCAGGCACATCTTTTTGATAAGCACAATAGCGGATAGCTGAGACGGCGAGGGCAGCGGCGAGGGCGATGAGGCCGAGTGTACCGGCGGCGGGGAGTTGGGGTGTATCGGCGGCGTCGAGCGGGTCGAAGCCGAAATTGGCTTCCTGGCCGTCGGGGCTGCCGTCGCCGTCGGTGTCGGGGTTGAAGGGGTCGGTGTCTGTGCCGCCGGGGTTGGTGTCGGGGTTGTAGATGTCGAGGCCGAGGTCACCGTCCCACCGGACTTCGCGGCCGTCGGACAGGCCGTCGCCGTCGCTGTCGGCGGCGCCGAGAGCGAGTGACCCGTCGGCGAGCCCGTCGCCGATCTTGGCAACCGGTCCTCCCGAACCGGCGGCTTCGGCAGGAGCGACAGCGTCGAGTTGGACGGAGATGGTGTTGGTGTCGAGGTTGTGCGCGGTGAGTGGCAGGAACCGGTCAAACGTTGCGGTTTGGGCGTTGTAGGCGTAGACGAGCAGGTCGTTTTCGTTGATGCCTTGAATTTCGGCGTTCAGGTAGGAGATGTCAACGTTGGCGGGCGGATCGAAGGAGAGGTTGGTGCCGTCGGTTTTGTAGAGCGTCCGGTTGTTGTGACGTATGGCTCGCTGGACGGGCATTTTGAAGGTTCCCCGAGGGAGTGCGTTCAGCGCGATGGCGGGAACGGGTGTGTACATCGAGATGCGCAGTGGTTCAGCGCCCGGTATGTAATTGAGTACGACGGTGGCGGGCACCATCCGCAATGTGGTGCGTGCGCCGTCTCTGAGTTCGAACGGTTCCTCGACCACGCCGGTTTCGTCGTCGACGACTTCTTCGGAGAGCGTGAGGCCGGTTGCGCAGATTTTGTGGCCGGGCGTGCCGGTTTGGCCGAATGCAAACCGTGTGCCGCCGCGGGATGCGCAGATGCACCCCGTCTTCGGACCAGGAGGGCGCGTCGGCGTGATTGGGGCCGTCGATGAAGGTTTTGACGCGGGAGTCGTTCATGTAGCTGATGGGGAGATCTTCGCCGGAGACGATTCGATCCAGGCCGGTGATGAGTGCGACGTCGGGTTTGGGGGTGCTGTGCCAGTAGGCAAACAGGAGTTCGTTGCCCGACGGCGAGAGGGCGAGCCGGCATGGGTTGATTCCGATGACGTCGTTGAGAATTTCTTTTTTGAGCTCGAGGTTGGGTATTCCGGCGGCGTCGGTCGGAATAAGGTAGATGCTGGTGGTTTCGTAAGGGGACCTGTACTTTTCCATGTCGAGCACCATTTTGCATCCGTTAGGTGTCTCGCGGATGTCGAGGTGAAAGATGGCGCCGTCCGGGATCGTTGGATCAATCGTTCTCGGATTAATGCCGAGCCGGCGTTCATTGCCGGGGGTGTTCGGATCCAGGAGCGAGGGCCTGCCGCCGCCTTCGCCGGGGATGTCGTCCTGGAACAGCAACGAGGAGTCGTCGGGAACAAACGAGAGGCAGTGGCATGTGGCGCCCTGGGTTTCGACGAGCAGGCGGGTGGCGTCGGGCGCCGTGGCCAGGTCCATCACCCAGATTTCGGAAAGCCAGGAGTGCCCCTGCATCAGGTTGACGTCCGTCGCCGTGAAGCCGATACGCGATGCGTCCTGCGTCCATTTGGGCCAGAGCGGGACACGGCCGGGGGCGAGCGTATGCAGCTCGACGTAGTTGTCCAGTGAGAACTCGACTACAGACAACGCGGCGGACGGCAGCATGAGGGGCAGACTCGCCTGCATGGCCTGTGCGGCGCCAGCGTGCAGCCAGGGCAGGATCAGGATGATGACGGCCGGATGGACGCGGATGAAACGGTGTGTGTGATTGGAATTCATGGCTCTTCCTCCCTTTTCGCGCACCGGCTGAAGCCGGCAAATTGAAAGACGCCTTGTTCCATGGAACTACTCACTCCCCAGGCCTGAACCAGGCGTTGCCTCCCTTGGCTGGCTTCAGACCCACAGCGATCATAATACTTTAAACGCAAAACTACAAGTGGAATTTTGTGTTGAGGAGTTGCCGGGGGGGGCGGGAAATGTAAGCTGGCTTACAAATGCGGGGGCCGCGTGGAAAAAACGTCTGGAGTCCGGAGTCTGGAGGAATAAGGGGCGGCATTCGGGAGAACGGGAACTATAAGACCGATAGTACGGGTCGGACGGCTAAGAAACGCCACGCTAAGAAGTGCTGCCGGCGGCCCCCTGACGTAGCGTGATACTGAGACGCGAAAAGCGGGGACAGACACGCTTTTCAAACCGCCTGCGGGCCGAAAATGCGCCTCCAAACTGCCGGAGGCGGCGCGGTCAGTGCCCGTTTTTGGCTTTGGTGAAGATGACTTTGTTGAAGAAGGTTTTTTTGTTGCGCATCATTTGGAGTGCGTCGGGGAGTTTTTCGAGCGGGACGCGGTGCGTGATCAGGTCTTTAAGGGGAAGTCGTTTTGCGGCGATGAAGTCCAAGCTGGTTTGCCACTCGTTGCCACGGAGTTCGGTTCGGGTTGAGTTCCATGTTCCGCGGATCTGAAGCTCTTTACGGAGGATGGCCCAGTAGGCGTCCTGGGAGAGTGTCATGTCGCCCGGGGGGTTGCCGAGCAGGACGACGCGGCCGAAAATCCTGGCGGCCGTGAGGCAGGCTTCGACGGCGGCGGCGGTCCCGGCGGCGTCGATGGCGACGTTTGCGCCGAGCGCTGTGGTGTCTTGCACCCATGCCGCGCCTGCGGCGGGCACGGTTCCGCTGCGAGCGGGATTGAACGTGCGGTCGAACCCGAGCCGTTGTGCGAATTCGAGCTTGGCGTCGTCGATGTCGGCGAGCAGGACACGGCCGGCGCCGTCGATGCGCGCCCACATGGCCACCATGAGGCCGATGGGGCCCGCTCCCATGATGAGGACGGTGTCGCCGGGCTCGACGGAGGCTCGCCGGACAGCGTGGAGGGCGACGGCGCAGGGCTCGGTCATCGCGGCTTCTTCGAACGTGACGCCGTCGGGCAGTGGGACGAGGTTCCATTGGGGCACGCGGACGTATTCGGCGAAGGCGCCGTCGGACCGCGAGCCGAGATAGTCATAGCCGGCGCATTGGGCGAACGCGCCGGCGTCGCACGCGGGGCAGTTACGGCACGGGATCAGCGGAAACACCGTGACGGGACGGCCGACAAGACCCGCGCCGGTTCCGTCGGGTCCGGCGGCGGCGACAATGCCGGCAAATTCGTGGCCGGGAATAATGGGAAACCTGTATGTGCCTTTCGAGAAGACGCGCGGGATGTCGGAGCCGCACACGCCGCAGGCTTTGACTTCGACGAGTACTTCGCCGGGGCGCGGGGAGGGTGTTGGCACTTCTTCGTAGCGAAGATCAGCCACTCCGTGGAGGACGCAAGCTTTCATTTGGGGCCTCGTTCTTTGAATGGGACTATTGGGACCATTGGGAAAATTATGCAGGCGGGACGCCTGCACTACTTAATGCGACGTATGCTTCCGGCGCGAGGGCTTGGAAGAGAGTCCAGACGCATGGATTCGAGTAGTAGTTGATTCCCCATTTGATGGCGCCGGATTTCGGGTCGAGACTCCACGGGATGTTCCAGGGCGTACGCTGGTTGAGTAGGATGTTTGCGTAGCTTTTGTCGAAGAGCGCGACGGCCTCGTCGGTTCGGCCGGCGAACGCAGCCATGGCGCAAAAGTTCCACGTCTCGCCGATTGTGAGAACCGCGGAATGGTCGGGGAATGTGACGTCGGGTTTGCCGTCGGGCGTGACGCCGTTGACCGTGCCATACTCGGTGGCGGTGGCGTTGAAACGCAGGACGGCGGAGATGTGCGAGTCGATCCGGTCTTTGGGGAGGAGTTCGCCGAGGCCGGCGGCGTAGGCGAACCATTGTCCGCAGAGGCCATTGGCGAGCAACGTGTCGCTCTTACGTTTTCCGGCGGGGTCGTTATAGAGGCGGTAGTAGCGCGCGCGCGCGTCGCCGGTCCACAGTTTTTCCTCGAACGAGGCGCGGCCGCGATCGAACCACCCGCGGAGTTCTTCGGCGAACGGTTGATCCCCCTGGAGCTTGGCGGTTTCCTCGCCGGCGCGGAGTGCGGCGAGCCAGATGCTCGAGGTGTAGGCGCTTGTGCCCCACCACGGCCAGATATCGTAATACTGGTTGGCCGGGAACCCTTTCTCGCTGCCGGGGTCTTCGTTGACGAGCCCGTCGCCGTCTTTGTCGAGCGTCATGGCATACCGCAGGGCCTTTTTGACGGGGTCGTACATGAGAAACGAGGCGTCGCGGGTGAGTTGGTAGTTGCGCCAGCACAGCAGGACGAACTCGGAACTGACGATCGGGTGCTGGACGTGGAAATACGGGGAGCGCGAGCCGGCGGGCGAGCCGAACCCGAACGGGATTTCGCCGGTTTCGGCCTGGGCGGCCGCGACGGCTTGCATGGTGGCTTTTTCGAGTTCGGGCCACATCAGCGCGAGCGGGAATGACCCGTTGAACCGGCAGACGAACGTTTCGGTGATGGGGCATCCGGTGAACGATTCGCTCTGGAAGAACCGGCCGTCGTCAATCCACCAGGAGTTGCGCGGAAGGATGTAGAGACTGTTGATGACGGCATCTTTGAGGAGGCCGGGGACGTTGCTCGAATAGATTTTTTCCTGCCAGGCGATGACGCGCCCTTCGAGTTGTTTGGCGTGGGGCAGGGTGGCGGCCATAACGGCTCCGGCGTCGGGATACTTTGCGGCGTAGTTGTGGCGGAGGCGCTCGCCGTCGCTCGAAATCCATTCCGGGAAGTTCCAAGAGAGTGCGAGCGTGACGATCGAGGACTCGCCGGGCGCCAGAGTTTTCTTCGCGGTCGCCGTTGTGAGGGTTCCCTGAGTCCTGACGGCCTGGATGGTCCAGTCATCGGCATCGGCGCGGGCCGCGATGGCCACGGAGCCGTGGGGCGAAACCGTCATCAAGCCATCTGAAATACTGACAACGGAATCAGCGATTTGCGGCCCTTGGCCGTTGCTTGTCGATTCAAGGGAGGCGTCACGTGAGTTCTCCCACTGCATCCCCACTTCGACGGGGGCGTCTTTCTTGCCTTCGTTGGAAATGCGGAACCGGAACAGAGCCACGGGCAGGCCCGAGGTGTCCGCGTCGTGCGGAATCACCGGAGCGAACGCGCGGAGATGTACACGGACGTTTTCAAACGTCCCGCCGAAATCGACGTCGGCGGCGGGGTAGTGGCCCCAGTAGCGCATCGCTCGAGGGTTTTCGGGATTCGGCCGCAGGTTGATGTTCTTTCCTGCCGCGTTGACCGACAGGTAAGAAGACCGGCTGGCAGGCAGGGGTTTTAGCCAGTTATTTTTGATGGTATTGTCGCCGAAGGTTGCGGCGGCCGTGAAATCGATGAAGCCGGTTCCGAGCCCGCCGAGCGGCATGGCGGAAGCGGCTTCGCCGGGTTTGTACCACGCTCCGCATACGGGCGCGGAGTAGCCGGGTGCGTTGAAAGTTTCGAATTGGGGGGCGGACGCGGCCGCGAGAAAAAGTATCAGCATGGACGCCATTTTTCACGTTCTCCCGTTTGTTACAGGATAGCGCCCGAATAAGCCTGACACAAGCCGGTGTTATTCTCGACACAATGCTATCTGTCGTAACTTGATTGAACCGCGCGCGACTAGTAGGATCGCGAACGCTGAAGCCAGAGGCCGCCGAAGACGGCGGGCGCCGGAGACGGCGGGCGCCGGAGATGGCGGCCGCCGAATGGGACAGCCGGTTGAATAAAGGATGGGCAAAGTTGAACGTTTCTCTTGACGGCGATTGGACACTGGTGCTGGATCCCGACGACCAGGGGGTGGCGGGGCGCTGGTTCCAGGAACCTGATTTGCGTGACGGCATTCAGGTGCGCGTCCCCGCCGTATGGGACCTGTGGGCGCCTGATTACGACGGGGTGGGTTGGTATTTCCGGCGTTTCGAGGCGGGGGCGGAATTCCGCGGGCACTACGCGGAATTGCGGTTCGAAGCGGTGGACTACTATGCCGAGGTGTGGCTGAACGGCGAGCGGCTTGGCGACCATGAAGGCGGCTACACCCCGTTCGCGCTCGATGCGTCGGGTGCGCTCCGCGAAGGCGACAACCTGTTGGCGGTGCGCGTAATCGACCCGGACGGGCCGTTGGGTTTCGGCGATTTCCATCCAGGCGAGTTTCCTTCCTCGAAGCAAAGCGGCTACTGGAGTTTTGCGGGCATCTGGGGCGGTGTTTCGCTGATTATCAAGCCGGTTGCCCATATCCGGGACGTTTTCATCGAGCCCGACATCCGCAGAAAGAGAATCGCTATCACTGTCGACGCCTCGGAACCCGGCGATATCCGCGCGACTATCGAAGGGACACCCTTCTCCACGGAAGGCAAGCCGGGGCGGATCGCAGTCGAGTTTCCCGAACACGAACTATGGTCGCCGGACACGCCGAACCTGTACACGCTCAAGTGCGAGTTGATCCAGGACGGCCAAACGGTTCACGAGACCTCGACCCGGTTCGGGATGCGCGAGTTTTCCGTCAAAGAGAACCGGTTCTACCTTAACAATCATCCGATATTCATCAAGGGGGTCCTGCATCAGCCGGATTACGCGCGGTCGCTCGCCGGGCCGGAGACGGAAGACGTGGCGCGGCGGGAGTTGAAGGCCGCCAAAGACGCGGGGTTCAACCTGGTCCGGCTTCACATCCGGCCGGCGCCGCGGATCACGCTCGAGTTGGCGGATGAGATGGGGTTGCTGCTTTACGAGGAACCGGCAATCGGGTGGATCAAGAATTCCCCGTGGATGCGGGAGCGGTGCGAGCGGGAAGTTCGCGAGATGATCCTGCGCGACAGAAACCATGCGTCGGTGGTGATCTGGGGCATGCTCAACGAGACGGGCAACGCGGGGTATGTCACGGGGGGCGGCGCGCAGCCCATCAAGGGTGATTTGTGCCGGCTGGCGCGGTCGCTCGACCCGAGCCGGCTCATCATCGACGACAGCGGGGGCGTGAATGCGTCGCGGGAGCCGTCCCGTTTAATGCGGCCGTACCACGAGGAGTTCGAGGCGTACGACGACCTCCACATTTACCAGCGTGCGCCGGTTGACCGGGACATCGAACTCTACTATGCCCACAACGGCCAGCCCAATCTCCTGTACTTCCTCTCGGAAATAGGATTTGGCGGGATGGAAGACCTCGTCAACGTGATCGGCCACTACGGCGAGCAGCGGCGCCGGCTCAAAGACGCGCGGTTCCTTCAGGCGATGCTGGACGCGATGTTGCGCGGGTATGAGGAAAGAAGCCTGGATCGGGTGTTCGGATCGTTTTCGAATTTCACGGCGGCGGCGCGGGAACTTCAGAGCGACGCGGCCCGCTACCAACTGGACGCGTGCCGGGCCAACCCGAAGCTGGCGGCGTATTGCTACACGCAGTTATGCGACTCCGGCCACGAGTTTTGCGCCGGGGTGCTCGACCGGTGGCGCCGGCCCAAACCCGTGATGGACACGCTGCGCCAGGTCAACCGGCGGATGCGGCCCATTATCCACCTTCCGCGGACCAACCTGGTGCCCCGCGAAGAGGTGCCGGTGACGGTGACGCTGATTAACGAGGACCACATCGAGGGCCGCGCGGATCTGTCGCTGCAGGTGGTTGGGCCGACCAACCAGGTGCTCTGGAAAAAGAAGCGGGGCGCCAAAATCCCGCGCAGCGGCAAAGAACTTTGGACGGGGACGATTTCGGCGTCGGGTTCGCCGGGAACGCACACGTTTGTGGTGAGATTGCTGCAGGGGGTGACGTCTGCACGTGTTCGAGCCGGCGGAACCGTGCAACCTGAGCGTCAACCTCCTCGACCCCCTGCGCATGTATACGGACAGGTGCGCCGCCCTGACCCGGATCGGGACGGTGGCCGCGCCGGTGCACGTGGTCCCGCCGCTGGCCAACACGATCCGGGCCTATCCTGATAATGAACTGGCGCAAATCCTGGCGCAGGCCAAGGGCGGGGCCGTGGCGATCCTGTTTGCGCCGCCAGACGACTGGAACGACCTGGCGGACCGGCTGGACCCGTCGATCCGGGCTACCAGCAAAGATGCGGTGGGCGCGTTTTTGGGGGCGTACCACTACGTGAAGTTTCATCCCCTGTTTGACTCGCTGCCGGCCCGGGGTCTCATGCGCCAGCCCTACCGCAACACGGTCCCGCCGAAGACGTTCGTCGAGTCGGGCGACGAAGACATCTGCGGGACGTTCGACACCTCGCCGGCGGGTGCGGGGCAGTACATGATGGAGGAGAGCCGGTGGTGGGGCAATGACCTCCTGATCCGGAAGTACGGCAGCGGCCGCATTGTCTTCACCCATCTGCGCATCCTGGAAAACCTGGGACAGGATCCCGTGGCCGACCACCTGTTCGTGAACCTGTTGAAGCATTTCTCGCGGCGGTCCGTTCCGCCCGAAGGGCTATACCCGCTCGATCAAAAGGCGGTGGAGTGGCTGCGGCACGAAAGAAACGATCATATACGGCGCTGGATGGTAATCGGGCCGTTCGCCAACTGGGGCGACAAAGGACACGTTACGGCGTATCCGCCGGAACAGAACGTTCAGTTCGAGGCGACCTATCCCGGCTGGTACACGCCGGTCCACTGGAAGTCGTGGTATTCGCGGGAAGTGGATGCCCATGTCGTGGACCTGCAGCAGGCCTTCACGCCCGTCTATGAATACTACCCGCGCTACGACTACGGCACCGGATACGCCTACGCCGAAATCACCAGCGACAAACGCGTCGACGCCATCGTCAACCTCGGCATCCAGGACGCGACCAAGGTCTGGCTCAACGGCAAGCTCGTTTACGAGACGGATCGGCAGGTCCCGCATGACCAGTTCGCGACGGATTCGGCGGAGTGCACGTTCAAGCACGGGAGAAACACGCTGCTGGTGAAGGTGTCGAAGATCCCGGGGCCGTTCAAATTTTGCATCGACTTTGAAGTCTTGCGGGAACCACTGGTTCTGAAGTGGTGGAAGTAAAGAAAGTGCGAAGTGCGAAGTTCAAAGTGCGAAGTTGACAGTGCGAAAAGCGGGGACAGACACGCCTCCAAACTGCCGGAGGCGAGTCAGTCCCCGTTTTTCGCTTCTTTTGATTTGTTCATAAGTGGCTTCAATTCTGATTCACCGCACTAGCTGTACGCGGTTCGACCGCAATGGGTACTCATCCAATAAAGAGCACCCCCCAAGTATTTGATTCTCCAATCCTAAGCTCGGATCTTACTTCAACTTGAGCTTCGTCTTCTTAACCGTTGGGTGAATGTTTTCGCTTGACCAGATATTTCTTTCGGTGCTTTGCCTGCTTGCGTTTTTCGACTTCTTCAACGATATCCTGCATGTGTACAGCGGGAAGGGAAAGCTTTCCTCCCGGGAAAGAACCCGTGAATGCGGCAATTTGGCCCCTCAATATCCCGTAAAGGATAGTTCCACCATTTATGCGAATAAGCGCCTGCATCTGCTGCTCTTCCATGCTTTCAGGAAAATCAAACAGGCCCGTGATTTCGGAGTCGATCTCATACCCTGCCTTGGACTTCGCGGGCTTGGGCTCCAGCTTAACGCGCAGTCTCAAGGCAAAAGATCGCAGGGCATCTTTCTTGCGTAAAACGTCATAGTCGACCGCCACGCCACCATGAAACTGAGGCAAGTGCCGTCCTCCGCCGACTGGCTCATGCCAATCCACGTGAAGCCGGGTAATGAAGAAGTCTTTAAGCTGCAAGATTTCCGGCATCTTTACCTCCTATTTCAGATCCTAGGTCCTGGTTCTCTGGCAAGAAATCCTGAAGCACGAGAAGGCTCGGCTTGACAACCAAAGGAAGAATCGCCATGCGTTCTCCAGCGGTGTACATCCGGGCAGCCACGCGCGCATCCAAAGCGCACGTTACGGCCGCCACAGTCTCGAAGGTGAAGTTAGCCTTCTCGTTCAGGATCCGGCTCACGTACTGCCGGGACTTGCCGAGCTTCTCGGCCAGTTGAATAGGCTTGAGGCCTTGCTGCGCCATGATCCGATATATGTCTTCAACGAACTGCATCTTGAGAAATTCGGCAACAAATTTCGGGTCTTTCTCAAAATCTGTTAAGTCCGCCTGTATTTGTATGGAAACCTCGTCCACCGACGGAAGGTCTGCAAACATTTTCTTGATCTCTGCAAGCGCGGCTTCGTCTAGAGTAACTTGTTTTTTCATATTGTCTTAGCTCCCTTAAGACTTACTGCCAATTGATTCCAGGTACAGCAGGCGTAATGTTTCACATCGCCTGAACTGAGCGTCTTGCTCCTGTTCGCTGTCCTTGGCCTTCCAATAATGGTTGGTGCACACTACAACCTCCTTCGCGTCCGGTGTATAGAAGAAAAAGAGGCGCACATGCCCAGCCCGTATTTCGTACGCTTCCTTGTAAAGCTTACCTTGCTTGACGTGATGCGGGTTCAATACGCGATCATTACTCGCCACCGCTTTGAGGACCCGCAGGAGCTTGCCATAATCGTCCGTGTGACGTTTTTGTAGGTCCCGCATGCCTTTTATGGCATCGGAAGCGCCATCTATAGCCAGCGCCCGCACCCGGTGATGGGTCTCCCAATCCCGTTTGACGCCAATTATATCTACAAGACTAACGTCCATGTCAACCTATAAGTTAACATTATTATTCCGCCTGTGTCAACAACTTTGAGATCCTTTTAATGCTTTGTGGTCTTACAGCAGTTTTTTCTCGTTAGCTGCCGAGGTATGCGTCGATAGATTGGCGGAGCGTTTTGAAGATCCAGTGGCGTTTTTTGTCGTCGGATTCGAGGAGGGTTACGCGGAATCCGTTGTGGCGGCAATGGAAGCCCGTGAGGGGCACGACCACGATTCCCGTTGCGCCCATCAGGTAGTAGACAAACCGTTTGTCGGGTGACACGCCTTTGGCGAGGGTTTCGATCCGGGATCGGATGGCGGCGTTTTCGATGGGGAGGGTTTGGTTGTTGTTGAGGACGCCTTCTTTAAACATGACGGTCATGTAGAAGGCGCCGCTGGGCTTGTTGACGATGACGGCGCCGCACCCCTCGAAGTACTTCCAGGCTTCGTCGGCCCGCGATCGGAACATGGCGGCGCGCTGGTCGAGGTGGGCCTGGTACCGGCTGTCGCCGATGACGCGCGGTATGGACATTTGGGGCAGCGTAGTTGACGAGACTTCGAGCCGCTTGGCAGCGAGGAGGCTGTTGACGTAGGTGGCGAAGTTTTCGTCTTTGTCTTTGTTGAGTACTTCAAGCCAGCCGCATCTTGACCCGGGCCAGGGGTATTCTTTGCTGATCCCGCGCATGGCGAGCGCGGGCACGTCGCCGACCCACTGGCTCATGTGCAGCCGGGGACACCCATTGTAGACGATGTGGGCGTAGATCTCGTCGGCGATCAGGAACAGGCGGTATTCGCGGGCGATGTCGGCAATCTGTTCGAGGGTTTCACGAGGATAAACGGCGCCCGTGGGGTTGTCGGGGGAAAGCAGCAGGATTCCGGCAATTGAATCGTTGTATTTGACCTTGTTGCGGATGTCGTCGACGTCGGGCATCCAGCCCCGGTACGGGTCCAGTTCATAAGTGACATGGTTGTACCCGGAATGTGCGGCCTCGGCGCTCGAATGCGTGCTGTATGCCGGCGAGGGCCCGAGAACGCGCGCCTCCCGCCGGAGAAAACCATAGACTTTCGCGACGGCGTCACCGAGGCCGTTGAAGAAGATGATGTCGTCGGAGTTGACTTTGACGCCGCCGGGCCGCTCGTTGACCCGGTCCGCCAAGAACCCGCGAGTTTCCGCGACGCCGGCGGTGTCGCAGTAGCCCCAGGACCGGGGCTGATCAAGCAGGTCGTGGACGATCCCGCGGATCCAGTCGGGGACGCGCTCGCCTTTTTCGATGGGATCGCCGATATTTTCCCAGGTGAGCGGCTGGCCGATGGCGCGGATTTCACGGGCGACGGCTACGATTTCGCGGATCTCGTAGCTGAGGCTCCCGGCGCCTTGATGTACAATGTCGCGTCTCATGTGGTGCCTGATTTTGCCGAACAAAATCGATGGTCGAACGGTCGATAAAAGGAGTTGCCGCCCCGTTGCCGATGGAGAATGCTCCACAAAACGTCGATTCGGGTATCGGAGACGGGCCGGCAACTCCAATCAGATGTATATCATATGATAGACGGTTGGGGGGTTGGAAATCAAAGCGACGCGGTCAAATTGGTTTTTGCTTTTGTGATATACTCTGTTAACTTCTGGCCTGATGTGGGTCTGTATCGCCGGCTCAAGCTGGCTCGGTATACTCGGTATATAAGAACAGGGAGACGCATTATGCGAGCGACAACATTGGTGATTGGAATCTGCCTGGCGGCAGTATTGTTGTACGGCTGCAACCGTGAGGCCGAAAAGACTGCGCCGCCAACCACGCAACCGGGCGCGACCGCGCCCGCGGCCGGACAGGCCGTTCTGCCGGGCCAGGCGCCGCCGGGTGGCGAGACGGTCGAGCAGATGGTGGAACGGTGGAAGCAGTTGGCGAAATCGGCCACGCGGGAGAATCCGCGCCTGGATGAGGCGGGCGCCCTGGCCGATGAGATCGCGATCCGCGACCCGCACGCCTTGCTGTCGCTGCTGGATTTGGTGGATGACGCCCAGTCGACGCCTTATACAAAAATCCTGGCGACGCTGAGCCTGACGCCGGTGGTGGGCCAGCACGTGGCCCCGCGGCTGATCGAAATGACCAAGTCGGAGAAAGAGAGCACCACGCGGGCATGCGCAACCAACATGCTCCGGCAGATCCCCACGGAAGAAGTGACGGCGGTTCTGCGCCAGTTGAAGACAGACAGCGAGCCGCGTGTCCGGCTGTATGCGCAAATCGGCTTGGCCACCCGCGACCCCAAAGAGCGGCAGGAAGTGTATGCGCTGTATCATAAACCGGAGACGACGGACGACGAGAAAGGCACGATCATCCATGCGCTGTCGCAGATGCCCGAGGTGGTGGACGTGCCGCTGATGCTGGAAGCGGCGGGGGCGGCCACGATGGTCGAGGGCGTGCGCATTGTGGCGATCCAAACGCTGGGCCAAATCGGCAACGCCGAACAGGTAGCCGCGCTGACCACGTTTTCGCAAAGCGATCCCAGTGAGAAAGTGCGTGCGGCGGCCCAGGATGCCTTGATCCAGGTGAACGCACGGGTGGGCGGGCAAAACCAGTTGACGGTCCCGCTGAAGTGACCGGCGTGGGCCGCGGCTCGAGGCCTCTTTTCAAACCGGGCCGGCTCCGGTATAATCGTGCTCATGGTTTTGTTGTGTGCAGGTTTGCAACAAACGGATCATGATTCGACCCGTTACGAGGTGTCGTTGCAGTGCTATTTCGCAGGCGTCCGAAACATCCCCCGAATGCCGATTTTTCCGAAACGCCGGAGCGGCAGCAGTTTTTTCACATTGACTTGGAGATGATGCTCAAGGGCAGCTTCTGCAAGAGACGCAAGAAAACGGTTCGCCAATTTGGGGTCACGGTCAACGGGGCGACGCGGCTGGTAACCAGCGGCGACTTGGTTGACCGGGAGACTTACGAGGCGCTTCTGGCGGCAGGCGCAATCCGGGCCGATGTGCCGGGTTCCTTGGACGCAGCCCGCAAGGCGGCCGGCCTTTCGCCCGGGAACCAGTAATAGTCCTGAGGAGGAAGGAGTGGCGCGTTCGATATCGGTGGCCATGATCGTCAAAGACGAGTCGGCCCAACTCGCGGAGTGTCTGTCCGGGATAGCCGGTTTTGCTGATGAGATCTGCCTGGTCGACACGGGTTCCCGCGACAACACGGTCGAAATCGCCCGCCAGCATAAGGCCAAAGTCACGTTTTTTATCTGGTGCGACGATTTTGCGGCGGCCCGCAATGAGTCGCTGCGGAAGTGCACCAAGGACTGGATCTTCATCCTGGACGCGGACGAGCGGGTGGCGCCGGAGGATTTTGTGCGGCTGCGTCAACTGGTCGAGGGGCCGGCGAACGTATGCTACCGGTTCGAGACGCGCAACTACACCAACACCGAGTCCGTGGCGGATTTCCACCGGTGCCGGCCCGATGACCCGTACCGGCGCGGTTTTGCCGGGTGGTACCCGAGCAGCAAGGTTCGGCTGTTTCCGAACAATTCGGGTGCGCGGTTTACGGGGACGGTTCACGAGCTGGTACACGAGTCGTTGGAGCAAAACGGGATTCGGACGGTTAACAGCGACATTTCGATTCACCATTACGCGTTCATGAAACCGCCGGCGCGAATCCAGGCCAAGCAGGAACTGTATCTGCAGTTGGGTTACAAGAAGATTCAGGAAAACCCCGGCGACCCCAAGGCGTTTATCGAGCTTGGCAACCAGTACGCGGAAGTGCGCGACTACACCAACGCCGTCGGCGCGTATCGGCAGGCCCTCATGCTCGACCCGTCCAATGCCCAGGTCCTCAAAGATCTTGGGGGCGCTCTTCACCTGATCCGGCGCAGCGACGACGCCAAACACGCGCTTCGGCTGGCCGTTCAGTTGGACCCGAGCCTGGCGGAGGCTTGGCGCAACCTTGGCGTGATCCACGCCGACGAAAAAGACTGGACGGCGAGCATCGGCTGTTTTGAGCGCGCGCTGGAACTGGATCCGGGGTGGGTGGACGCGCACAGGTACCTGAGCGTGGCCCTGGAGGGCGCGGGGCTGTTGCCGCAAGCCGCAGAAGCTTCGCGAAAGGCTGTGGAATCGGGAATGACGTCGGATGCGCTGAAGTTGTACGTTCACCAGATGTTGCGCCTGGAGCGGCGGGCAGAGGCGCGTTCGGTGATCGCCGGTTTAATCGGGCGGAGCGGGGCGGCCAGCGAGTTCCACAACGTCCTTGGGGAGTTGTATTACTACGACGACCTGCTCCAGGAAGCCAAAGAGCAATTTGCCTTGGCGGGGCAGGCGGGCAGCGGTGCCGCCTACAACAATCTGGGTGTGGTGCTTTATCGGGAGAAGCTGTACGACAAAGCCAAGCAGGCGTTTGAGATGTGCCTCAAATATGAACCCAACCATCGCGGCGCCATGAACAACCTGGAAAAGACGATGGCCTGCCTCAGGAACGGCTGAAGATTCGCCCGGATCCGCACGTAAGAAACGCGGCAAGATGCCGCGTCTACGTTTGCGGCCAATGTAGAAGCGGCATCTTGCCGCTTGCGGTCTCGCTGCGTCGCATCAAGAGACCCACCGTGTTCACACCAAGACCCCGGGATGGCG
>JAPLKX010000425.1 GCA_026387845.1 Candidatus Hydrogenedentota bacterium
CTGCAAAAACATCTGCCGCGTCGGCCAAGGAAAAGACGCCGCGAGATTCACCACACTCACGGAACCCACCGATTTCCAGCGTCACGTCTTCGGCCTGCTCGGTCTGAAGCGCACGTAGCGAAACTTTGTGCCCAGTACGCCCGCATTTGAATACAATGCTATCCCCAATGCTGAATAAAACTTGCATCCAATCTGGCTCTGGAACTTCGGTCTAAAGCTCATTTGGCGGCGCGTGGAAGCGGCGTCCCCGCCGCTTCAAGGTCTTGCGTACTCCAAAAAGGGGACGCCCCCCGGCCGCACTTCTTAGGGCGCGTTGTGGGGGCTGTCCCACTGTTGATCCATCTCCATCTCAAAAGCTTTGGTTGCGGCTGTGCCGCGTTAGGATAAATCCTGTTAATCCCGTTATCCTGTCTTTGCCTCTCCTCTCCGGTTTCCTGCAGAATTGACGCCATCCAAACCTATGCCTACAATTGCCCGGGAGCATGGGAAGGAGCCGCTGTGGGATGAAGTGTCGCTTCTACGTCTTTCCAGCGTTGGTGTCAGGCGTTTTGCTTGTACTGCTGCTTTCAGGCTGCACGCCGCCTGTCACGCCCGGGTTTTACGGCAACTACTCAGTCTCTTCCAAAGCGCTTTGGGATTTCCCGGTAGAAAGAACCTTTCCCGACGGCACGCTCTATTACCCCAGCACCGACGGGTCCACTATCGATCCGGCTGCCGCGCCCTGCCCGGTGATCGTGTTCATCCCCGGCTATCTCGAGCCGCCCGGTGTCTACAGGTCCTATGGCGAACAAGCGGCAAGCTGGGGGTATGTCGTCCTCATCGCCCACTTCATCTGGCTGTTCGACGATCAAGCCGAAGAAGATACGTTGAGCCTGATCCAATGGCTGCGCCGGCAGAACGACCAAGGAGGAGGCGTGCTCGCCGGCATGCTCGACATGGGGCGTCTGGGCGTGGCGGGCCACTCGCTCGGGGGCAAGTACGCGCTTGCGGCGGCCCTCAACGAACCGTCGGTCGGCGCAGTGGTCGCCATCGATCCGGTTGACGGGTCCGGGAAAGTCCTGCCGCCGTCCCGGCTGTTCCGCTCATTCACGCCCGAGTTGATGCCGCAGGTCAAAACGCCCACCTGCATTTTGGGCAGCGAGTATGCCGGGCCGTTCAATCCGCGCAGCGAGAACTACCACCAGTTTTTCAGCAATGCGTCATCATGTCAGGCTGAGGAAGTCTTGATTTATGACGCCGACCACGCCAGTTTCGTGGATGATTACGCAGGCCTGTTTCAGGACATTGCCGACCTGCTTCTTGCGGGGAAACCCACCGAAGATAACCGGGCGAAAAACCTTGCCGCCCGCTACATGATCTCCTGGTTCAACGTATTCCTGCGCGGCCAGGATGAGTTCTGGACGTACCTCACCGGCGAGCAGGCAAACCAGGACGTAGCGTCAGGTCTTGTAAGTATCGAAACAAACTTCGACGCTCGCTGGGACGCCCCCCCGGCCGCGCCGAAGACGGCGCAGCCGGGGGGCGTCCCAGCGAATCATCACCCTTTTCGGATGTCGCGCATGGCGCGGTCGGCTTCGCGCATCACCTCGCGCTCGCGGATGGTGTCGCGTTTGTCGACGGTGTGCTTGCCCCGGCACAGCCCCAGTTCGACTTTCGCCCGCCCCTCTTTGAAATACACCTTCAACGGCACCAGCGTCAGGCCTTTCTCCGCCACCTTCGCGCCCAGCTTGACAATCTCCCGCTTGTGCAGCAGCAGCCGCCGGTTGCGTTCGGGGTCGTGGTTGTAGATGTTGCCCTTCTCGTAGGGGCTGATGTGTGACCCGACCAGGTACATCTGGCCCTCGCGGACCTCGGCGTAGCTGTCCTTGAGCGTCATCCCGCCCGCCCGCAGCGACTTGAACTCGGTGCCGCGCAACTCGATCCCCGCCTCGATCTTCTCGAGGATGAAATAGTCGTGGTGCGCGCGCCGGTTTTGTACGACGAGTTTTTCGGCCATGCTGCGCCTCTCTTGTTTGATTGCGTAAATACGCTAACGTATTTGGCGCTTTTTGGAGTGCGGCAGCTTGCTGCCGCTTTTTGGGGGCAGCATAGTCAAATGAAAGCCTTGCACCACAAAAAGCGGCAGCAAGCTGCCGCACTCCAAAAATTGTCGTGTTTTCGTTTACTGGCGCCGTGGCCCCCACGACGGCCCTTCGCACTGCATCCCGCCCGCATTGATCGGGTGCTGCTCGTACGGATAGTTGGCGTTGACCGCCCACAGGCCCCTGTTCCGCGTCGAATAATAAATCACGTGGCGCGAATCCGCCGACCAGCTCGGCGACTCGTTCGACCCACCTGTGTTCGTGACCTGGACCGACTGGCCACTGGCCACATCGAGCAGGTAAATCTGCATCCCGCCGCTTTCCACGCAACAGGCAATCTTCTTGCCGTCCGGCGACCACACCGGGTCATACGCCCGCCCGCCCTGGTACGACACCCGCCGCACGTTGCTCCCGTCGGCGCCCATGACGTAAATCTGAGGGCTGCCCGCCCGGTCGCTGACAAACGCGATCTGCGAGCCGTCCGGGCTGAACGACGGCGACGTGTCGCCCGCACGGTCTCTGGTGAGCCGCTGCTCGCCCGATCCGTCGCTGTTCTTGATGTAAATCTCCGTGTTGCCGTCCTTGCTCAACGTCAGCGCCAGCCGCCGGCCATCCGGCGACCACGACGGCGCCGAGTTGAGCCCGACGTTCTTCGACAACGCCGTGCTCTTGCCCGAGGCTATGTCGAGAATGTAAAGAAACGGATATCGGTCTTTGTAAGAGAGGTACGCGATCCTCGAGCCGTCCGGCGACATCTTCGGCTTGATCGAGATCGAGTTGTGCTTTGTAACCTGCCGCGCGTTGAACCCGTCGTAATCCGATACGAACAGCTCCTTGCCGGCGCCGACCTTCCCGCTGTAACAGATGGTCGACGAAGCGATCCCCGGCACGCCGTCTACGCTCCGCACAATCTCCTCGGAAAACCGGTGCGCCACCAGCCGCGACAGATCCGCCCGCGCCGTAAACTGCTGGCCCAACGCCGGGTTGCCCGTCTCGGCGTCGTACAACCGGCACTGGGCGATGACGTTCTCGCCCTCTTTATACACATAGGCGTACGCGAGGTACGCGATCTTCGCCGGCCGCCACATCTCAAAATCCAGCCGGCTCACGTCCGGCGTAAATCCGGTGAACGCTGCGGGGTAGCTGGCGCGCGGCAAAATCCGGAACAGGCCCGTGAACTCGAGGTCGTACGCCACCACCTGCGCCATCTCCGCGCCCACCGACTCGAGCCCCGGCGCCGCCGCAAAGTCGGGAATGGCGATCAGGACTCTTTTGTCGCCCACGCCCGATGAGTCAATCCGGACCGCCTGCGCGAAACACGTAAAAGCGGCCAGAGTCACACTTAAAACCAACACAATACCCGTTGTCTTCTTCACAATCCTTCTATCTCCTCGTTTTCAAGAGTAAACACATACACCACT
>JAPLKX010000042.1 GCA_026387845.1 Candidatus Hydrogenedentota bacterium
TAGCACAACCCTGCCGTACCTCATTTGATCAATGGGAGAAGCCGTTTGAATTCGGGCGTACCCGCCGCGCCTAAAAGCTCGAAGATGACCATCTCGACAGTCACAAGTTCCGCGCCATGCGCCTGCATCCGCGCCAGCCCCGCCCGGTGGTCCGTCTTCGCGCGGGACCCGGTGGCGTCCGCCGCCACGAAACAGGAGTAGCCGATTTCCTGTGCGCGGAGCACCGTCTGCATCACGCATACGTGGCTCTCGATTCCTGCAACGATCAATTGTGCTCGCCCAAGCGCGCCCGCCGATTCCTCGAACTGCTGGCAGCCGAAACAACCAAACGCCACCTTCTCGATCGGCGCGAGACCTTCAAGTGCGTCCGCCACCGGCTTCGTCGTCCTGCCGAGGCCCTTAGGATACTGCTCCGTCCACAGCACGGGCAGGCCCAGCTCCCGGCAACACCGGATCAGCTTGACGGCCTGGGGCACGATTGTCTGGCCCACGGGGATGGATGGCAGCAGGCCATCCTGGAAGTCAATCACGACAAGCGCGGCTTTTGTCTTGTCCAACATTGAGAAACTCCCGCAGCAGTTTGTTTGGAGACGGCATTATAAGCATCCGGGCAGGATCCGGGCAACCGCGAGTGCCTGTTACCGGGCAGGACTTGACTCTCATCCGCGCTTCCGGTAAGAAGTCCAAAGACACTTGAACGCCCGCGTCGCGTATCAGGGTGCCTTGGCGACGGATTGATGGGGAAAGGGCGCGATGCCATGAAGAATGAGGATCGGGAAGAAAGCCAAGATCATGGCGCAAATAATACGACCGGGCGGCGGTGGTAACTTTGGTTGATGATGGCAGGACAACTTGCACCAGCCGTTCGAGTTCCTGGATCGTCAGTGGGGGCTGCTGCCGGATTTTCTCATGGCGCATGCTGCCCAGTGAAACCAGGACGGTCAGAACTACCGCCAGGATTCCGGCAACGATGAGACAGATGGTGAGGGTTCTTCTCATTCAGGCAACGCCAGGTTTTCATACAGCAGCTTGCATCGCGGCTGCTCCGTACTAAATATCGCGAACTTCTCATCGAAGTCAGGCGAAATTGACCGCCCGAGTCGGGTGTAGTATTCGGCCAGTTCCGTGCTGCCGGTTTTCGTTGCGAGCTCGACGCACAAACCAATGGCAAACGTATCGCCGCCGGAACAGGCAATCTCCGAAACTCCATCCAATAGGTGCGTGCTTCTTCCCAATTTCCACACGCCAGGTTCGCGCTGGCCCGCCCCATGGAACCAACCTCCGGCCAGCCGACGACGGCCAGCGCTACGTCGGCGATGCCGCCCAATGGGCCGCTCCCGATCCCAGCAAAAAGTCGGCGCGTCCTGCTCCTGCCGGCGATGAAGAATTCGCGCCGGTGCTCGTTGGTGGCGGGCTGGTTAAGCCGGCGCGGCAGATCCGTTGGCGTCTGAGGCGCGTCGGACTGCGCATTCGTAGTCTTAGCTGACGAGGGCGGCATGCCTTTTGCCAGCCGGTCGACCTCCTGGAGCGTCAGCGGCGGCTGTTGCCGAATCTTTTCATGACGCATGATGCCGAACGACACCAGGACAGCCAGAAGCGCAGCCAATAGAACGGCAACAATGAAACATACCGACCCCGTTTTCTTCATTTGCGCGGCCCCCCGGATTTGGCCACGCGAGCCTTGTCGTACAATGACTGGTAATGTTCGGCCAATTCCGTGCTGCCTGTGGCCCTAGCCAACGTCGCGCTGGAAGACAGGCCAAACAATTGGCCCCCCGAAGAGGCCACCTCCATATAGCGGGCCGCTAGTTCAGGGTCGTCTTCCAGCCATGCCAGGTAGCCGCAGGCCTGCTCCTGCACCACACGGCTTTCCCACTTCCTGAGAACTTCCTCCAGGTACCTCCGGGCCTCCGCCCACCTTCCCATGAAGAGATTTGCCATCCCCCGTTCCCACGATGCGCCTGCCGGTATGCCTGCGGCAACCGCCACCGCGTCCCCGATAGCCCCCACCGGGCTGGTCGCGACAAACCCGAAGATCTTGTCACTTGTGCTCTTGCCTCGCATGAAGAACTGGCGCCGTTCCTCGTCCGTCGCGGCCCGTTCCAGCCTGCGCGGAAGGTTGGCCGCGGTCTTCTGCTCGGGATTCGATTTCGTTGCGTTTTCAACTGCGGGACTGGCCGCTCCTGCGGCCGCTTCTGATGGATTTTGCATGCTCGCAGCAATCTGATCGAGGTCCTGAAGCGTGATGGGCGGCAGGTCCCGCTGTCTCTCCTCGCGTAGATGGCCGACTCCAGCCAAGAGCGCCACAAGCACCCCCAAAACACAGACCACAGCAAAACATCCCGCGGCGACTTTTTTCATTTGGCCGGCTCCCTGGTCTCCGCAGCGCTAGCCGCCTTTTCCAGCGACTGGTAATGTTCCGCCAACTCCCTGCTGCCTGTGGCTCTTGCCAATTCTGCGCTGAAATGCAAGCAAGCGTCTCGCGCCCCCGAACAAGCCAGTTCCATGCACCGCGCGGCCACTTCGGGGTCGTCTTGCACCCAAGCCAGAAAGGCGAACGCTTGCTGCTGCACCACAGGCCTGTCTGACTTCCTGACTACTTCCTCAAAATAACTTCGCGCTTCCGCCCATCTACCGCAAATGAGAGCAGCCTCCGCCCGTTCCCACGATGCGCCATCCGGCAGCCCCGCGATTAGCGCCGCAGCATCTGCCACCGCCCCCAGCGGACTGCTCCCGATGTACCCGAACAGCTTGTCGCTCGTGCTGTAGCCGCGCGAGAAAAACTCGCGACGCTGCTCGTCCGTAGCGGGCTTTTCGAGCCTGCGCGGCAGGTTGTCGGCGTGTGGCTCCTTCGACTGCACTTCGACCGGTGCTGTTTGTGGTTCGGCCGGCTTTGCGGCGGCACTCATGCGCGTGGCGATCTGGTCGAGGTCCTGAACCGTCATGGGCGGCAGTTCGCGCTGTCTCTCCTCGCGCAAATAGCCGACTCCAGCCAAAAGCGCCACAAGCACTGCGAGAACACAGGCAACTGCAAAGCATCCCGCGGCCATCTTTTTCATTTGTTCTGCCCGTGAACGGTCCCGTCTTGAAGCGGCACACGTAATCCTACTGCATGTACGGCACGGCCCTGCTCGGTTATCCGGCGCTCAAAATCCGGTACGAGCGAACGCCCCCGCGCCATGTACTTTTCCGCCAGTTCCGTGTTTCCTGTGGCTGAAGCAAGCTCGACGCTCAAGAACACGGCATACCAATCTACACCCGAACAGGCTATTTCCAGGTAACGGGCCGCCATCTCGGGATCGTCTTCCAGCCATGCCAAATAAGCCCAAGCCCTCGGTCGCCACACGGAGCCAAAATCGTTCCTCAGGATTTCGGTGAAGCAGGTGCGCGCTTCCTTCCAATTGCCCAGCATCAGATTACACTGGGCCTGCAGCCATGCATCGTCCCCGCCGGGTACGCCCGCGCCCAGGAACTTCGCAACTGCGACGCCGCCAAACGGGCTGCTTGCGACCCTCGCGATCTGTATTTCTCCGTTGGTCCAGCCGCTCGTGAACAACTGGAGGCGCTGGACTTTGGTGGCTGGCTGAGTCAGCGGAGGAGCCGGGTTAACCTGTGCGTTGGTCACTTCTTGGCTTGAGGTCTCGGCGGTGTTCGGCGAGGCCGTCCCGCTTTTGACAGGGCTCACAGCTCTGGAAAGTTGCTCGATCTCCTGTGTCGTCAGCGGCGGCTGTTGCAAGATTGATTGCTGGCGGCTCATGCCTGTTGCGCCGCGAATCCCCACTAATACGGCAAGAATGCCGGCTACAACGAAAAAGACGGCCACGATTTTCTTCATGGCGCGGCCTCCAGCTCGTCCACCTTGAGTTTCCACCACATCGAATCTTTCGGCAGATTTTTTCTCGATTCTTCAAACAACCACGTGTAGTGAGCGGCCAGCTCTTTACGGCCTGTTCGCATTGCCAGCAGCATGCATAATTCGGCGGGATAGACCTCATTGCCGGAACTCGCCAGTTCCATGTACCGCGCGGCGAGATCCGGGTCTTCCTCCAACCACGCCAGATGCGCGTAGGCCTGCCGCAGGCCTACCGGATCGTCTGACTTTCTTACAAACTCCGAGCAACACCTCTTGGCTTCCGCCCAATGGCCTCGAACCAAATGCAACGCGCCTAAGTCGAGCGACATGCCCTCCGGCAAGCCCACGGCAACGCCCGCCGCGTCAAAAAAGCTGCCCAGAGCGTTGGCGAAAACTAGCGCAACCACCCGCGTCCGCAAGGTCCTGCCTTGCGTGTACATTGCGCGGTGCTCTGCTTCCGTGGCCGGCCGGTCGAGCCGCCGGGGCAGACTGGCAGGAGAAGCATGCTCAACCGGCATGTTAGTTTCATCCACTGGATTAGCCGCTGCCGGCGGAGTCAGTTTCTCCGCTAGCCGCTCGACTTCCTGGCGTGTCAGCGGCGGCGATTCCCGCAGCTTTTCTGTGCGCACCTTTCCAACAGAAACGATGATAGCCACAATCACCGCCACCACGCAGGCAACAGCAAAACAGATGGTGGCGATTTTCTTCATTGACCGGACCCCTGCTCGGCTTTCCACCTTTCTTGATACAACCTTCCATAGTAATCGGCCAGCTCGTCGCTGCCGGTCAGGCTTGCCAGGTTTCTGCACCACGCGCCGATAGGCCAGGCCTGAGGTCCCGTACTGGCCAGTTCCATGTAGCGGGCCGCGAATTCCGGGTCATCTTCCAGCCAGGCCAGGCGCCCATACGCGATCTGCAGCATTACGGGATCCTTGGATTTTCTTATAAACTCCGCGTAGCAGCTCTTCGCTTCGTCCCATTTGCCCCGCACCATGTAGCACTCACCACGGTTGGCCAAGGCCCCCTCCGGTATACCCGCCGCAACACCCACCGCGTCAACCAAACCACCAACGGGGCTGCTCCCGATAAGCGCAATAAGTTTGTTACTCGCGCTCTGGCCGCTCGTGAATTGCTCGCGGCGCTGCTCGTCCGTGGCGGCCCGGTTAAGCCGCCGGGGGAGATCGGCAGGGGAAGCCGGCCCATTTGACGACAGTTCGGCGGCCGCTTCGTCAGTTGCCTGCGGTGGCGAGACCGCGGTCTTGGCAGGGGCTTCAGGTTTTTTCAGAGCCTTCGACAACTGGTCGAGTTCCTGGAGTGTCAGGGGGGGCAAATCTTGAATTTTTGCATGGCGCATCTGGCCTATGGAAGCCAGGATCGCCACAAGCACTGCGATGACGCAGGCAACAGCAAAACATCCGGCGGCAGCCTTCTTCATGTGCCCGGCTCCTCGTCTGTCTACGTAAGCAACAATGGCACACGCGGAGTGGTGTGATCAATGGTGCGAAAAGAGGGGACAGTTGGTCATGAGCTTTGCCTCCCCCAGTAAACGACGAAAACCAACAGGCGAAAACGTAGGTCCCATCTCCGAATGGGACGGGCCCGGTGGGTTGTCCAGTCCGAATCGGAATTCGGACCTACATCAGGATAGGATCTGGTAAACAGCAGGGAGTTTTCAGAGCAGACACGCTTTTCGTTCAGGTGTTGTAAGCGCTTTCGCCGTGCTGGGCGAGATCGAGCCCGGTTCTCTCCGTCTCTTCCGAGACGCGCAATCCGACGAGTTTCTCAACGACCGTGAGCAGGATCCAGGTGGCAACGACGCAGTAGGCCACGGTGATGCCGGCGCCCAGCAGTTGGATGATCAACTGCCGGCCCATGTTCAGGCCCGGAATGGTTCCGCCGAGAGCGCCGGATGCGAAGATGCCCGCAAGCAGCACGCCGACAACCCCGCCGACGCCGTGGACGCCGAAGGCGTCGAGGGAGTCGTCGTAACCGAGCCAATTCTTGAGGCGGGTGGCGCTCCAAGAGCACAGCGCACCGGCTGCGAGTCCAATAGCGATG
>JAPLKX010000778.1 GCA_026387845.1 Candidatus Hydrogenedentota bacterium
TCCGTTCTGAAGAAGGAATGGATTGAGACGGGTCAGTTCGGGGAGTGACGGGCAATCCACGACCGACCGCCGTGACGCCCTTCGAGAGAAGGGCTGCGGTACAGGATCGGCGAATCGTACGGATACGTTCAGCGAAGTGGCAGATGTAGTGAAGCGGTTTCGTAGATGAGAATTGCCGTCCCTGAAAACGACCACCGATTACCGACCACCGACTACGAGTAGGCGTCAGCAGCCGGCGGTCGTACCCGGGGTCGGCGGTCGGCCGTCGGCGGGTGCGGTAGATAACTACGGGCAAATGGGGTATAATGATCAAAGGGTGAACGGGTACAAGGTGGGGGATAGGTCAATGATTGCAGTGAAAGCGATCTATGAGCGGGGGAAAATACAGTTTCTCGAGCCATTGCCGGAAATCGAGCGTGCCCTGATCGCGGTGATCTTTCTAGAGGCCGACCTTCCAGAGACCATAGTGACCGCCTGGCAGGGTGCGCTCGGCACGGTAGTATCGGGTGAGCCAATGGACGAGGAAGGGGCTGCGGCGCTGTTGGCCCTTCATGAGGAACTGGCACCCTATCGGGCGGAGGCGGAGGCGATTTTGACCGCTGAGGAGGTCTCCCCAGCGTGACAGGGCAGCCTGCCATCCGGCGTGGTGAGGTCTGCCTGGTTGCCTACACCTTTCCTCACGAGCAAACGGCGAAAGAGCGTCCTGTCCTCATCTTGCAAACCGATCTGGATAACGCCAATGACCGCTACCCTCTCGTGCTGGCGGCACCGATCACGACTCAGAAAACAGAGCGCATCTACGAGCAGGATGTCTTTCTACCGGCTGGTGAGGCCAACCTCAAGCAGGATTCAAAGGTCATGTTGGGGCTTACCCAGCCTTTCCCGAAGGCCCACCTTGGCATGCGGCTGGGGCGCATTTCCAACGGCAGGATGCGCCTGGTGGAGATAAAGCTGTTGCGGCTGTTTGGCTTTGTGTCTCCTCAACCTCATTCCTGATTCCTGCAGACCCTTTCTCCCCTTTTCTCCCGCACCTCCCTGTAGGCAACGCACTCACCCGAAAGAGAAACCGATGCGTAACTCCTTCTCCCTTTTTCGCCTCCGCTGATTGGCGAAGAGAACGCGGGCGGGCTGCTGATCCGCAAAAGGTACCGGACACCTTTTGGGACGGAACTGCCTGCTTTCTCAGGGGAGCGTTCTGGATTCTTCGGGGGCGGGGGTTTGACCAGGAACAATGTGAAGCCGTATCCGCCTCGGCTGAGCTCGGCGCAAGCCGCTGGTGGATGATCTCCTCCGCCCTATCCTGCGGGTGGCCATGCCCCGGGATCTGCGCCTGCGGCTCAGCCGCTGCCCCGTCAGGCAGATATACCCTGAGTGGGACGCGTGGGGCGAAAGGCCCTCCGGCGGCGCAAGTGGCGCCGGGGCATGTCGCGTATAATGAGGGCAGACGAGACGTCAAGCACGCTGCATGTGAAAGTGGGAGGAAAGCCATGTCGGGACCACAGCCACGTTACAGCAAAGAGGAGTTTGCTCGGCGCGGCGACGAGATTTACGAGCGCGATATACGCCCAAGGATTGAACTGGGTAATGAGGGTAAGTTCGTGGCCATTGACATCGAGACGGGGGCCTATGAAATAGACGCGGACGAACTCGCGGCGTCGGATCGCCTCTTGGTCCGTAATCCCAACGCCCAGATATGGGTGACGCGAGTTGGCTCTCGCTATGCTCGTCGCTTTGGGCCACGTCCCCGGTCGGCGGTGGCATGATAACCGGTATCGTCACCACCTACCGCCAAGCCATTATCCGCCTGACAGTGCGCGGTCCTGAGGGACAAGAGCAGGAGATCGAGGCGGTTATTGACACGGGGTTCGATGGCTCTTGTTTGGCGCAGGCGTGGACGCGCGCTGCTCGCGGACGGGAGCCAAAGTCTTTTTGACATCCATGAGGCGATAGTCGTCTGGGACGGTGAGCCACGTCGCATTGCCGTGGACACAGCCGACATTGATCCGCTCGTCGGCATGTCCCTGCTCTACGGCTTTGAATTG
>JAPLKX010000748.1 GCA_026387845.1 Candidatus Hydrogenedentota bacterium
CGAACCACTACGGCCGGCTGTATGACTGCGGGGCAAACCGCAACGGCGACGGCTATAAAGAGGTTACAGCCTCGACCGATCCCGAGGTGGCGGTGGTAAAGAAGCAATTCGAGACGCTGCTCGAGAAATTCCCTGCGCCGATCTTGCCGGAAGAAGGGCGGCCCAAACAGAAAAAGGCGGGGAGAGGGTCCAGCTAACCGGAACTGGCGAAAAAGTCGAGGATTCATTTTCGTCCTGTCGTTGTTCCTTTTTGAGGAAACGATGGAGGAGAGCGCAAAATGAACCCGACGGAAACTCTCAAACACGAACATCAGATTGTGCTGGCCGTGCTGACCGGCGCGGAACGGGAAGCGCAGAATATCCAGGCCACCGGCGAAGTCGGCAACGAAAAAATCGGGCAGATCCTCCACTTTTTCCGCGTCTTTGTCGACAAATGCCACCATTCCAAAGAGGAGAAGCTGCTGTTTCCGCGGCTTCAACAGCGGGGTATGTCGGCGCGGGTAGGGCCGATTTCGATCTTGTTGCGCGAACATGTCGAGGGCCGGGAGGAAGTGGCGGCGATTTCGGACGCACTCGAGCGGCATAAAGCGGGCGACGCATCCGCCGCCGCCGATATCGCGTATCACCTGCTGGCGTATGCGGAACTGCTTCACGACCACATCGCCAAGGAAGACAACGTCCTGTTTCAGTTTGCCGACGATTTGCTCACCGATGGCGACGAGAAAGAATTGGCGGAAGCGTTTGACGATCTCGAGGCGAAGGAAATTGGCGAGGGCGTTCACGAGGAGTTCCACGAGTTCGCCCACGAGATCTTGAAGAACGAGTGATAATCGGCGTCGGATTTTTTGGGCTGTCTTAAGATGCAGCCTTCAACCGTCCCTTACGGGACTCTTCCGAATCTGATTGGAAACCCAGGAGTTCCTCCTGGGCTACTGTCGCGTCGTCCCTACCGGGACTAAGAAAACGTGCAGGCGATACGCCCAACTTTTTTGCGGTGGCAATGCGGCGGGGTCGAGGTTCTGCTCGACCGTGTGTGCAACACCCCGCTGAGCCTGTGAAGCGCCGCCTCCGCCGCCACACGGTCGCGCGGGAGCGCGACCCCACCGCCAGCATCGCAACAATGGCCTTTTCAGCCTTTGCGGCGTTTGATGTCGAGCGCGAGTTTGATGCCTTTTTCGCGGATCACGCGGAGTTTGAGGCCGGTTTCGGTGAGTTTGAAGAACCGCTTACCGTAGCGGCGCAGCAATCTTGGGTCGATCTCGAAGCCAAGCCCGGGCCGGGTGAACGGCGCCAGCATCGCGTTCTTGTCCGGCAGGATGGTGGCGATGATGCCTTCGCGCTCGGGCGGCACCCACGATGGTTCTTCAAGCGGGTACTCGAGCGGCAGGGTGTTGCCTTTGTCGGCCAGCACCATGTTCCAATTGACGTAAAATCCGATGCCGTTGGTCCATGTGTGCGGCGAATACTCGCGGCCGTGGGCGTGGCAGGCGTCGATCACTTGCTTGACTTGCGCGATGCCGCCGGCAAACGTTGCGTCGGGCTGATAGACGTGAAAGCAGTCTTTCTCGAACATCACCTTGATTTCGTCCCAGCCGTAATTGAGTTCAGCGCCGGAGATCCTTATTTGCGAGACTTTTTTCAGCGCGGCGTTGGTGTCGTAATCGCGCGAATCCAGTGGTTCCTCGAGCCAGCGCAGGCCGTTGGCGTGGCAGGCCGCGGCGAATTCCGTGGCGCGTTTCAGGTCCCAGGCGGGGGGGCGGTCAATGATTGACACGAGCCAGCCCTGGTTGGCGTCGACTCCGAGCGCCATCTTGCCGTCGAGCCCTTTGGAAACCTGTTCCACGTGCCGGATGTCGTCTTTTAGCTCGACGTTTTTGACGCGCAGCTTTGCAGTCTTGAACCCGCGCTCGCGCATCGCCAGCAGTTCCTCGACCCGTCGCGCGGGCTCGTGCATCTCGCCGGTCGAACAATAGACTTCGACGGGCCGCGCCTCGCCGCCCAGCAGTTGGTACACGGGCTTGCCGGCGGCTTTCCCGGCGATGTCCCAGCAGGCGGGTTCGATCCAGTAGTTGCGCCACCCGAGATACCCTGCCTGTTTGAGCAGGCTCTGGATACGGTCGATGTCGGTCGGGTCTACGCCGAGCAGGTAGCCGCCCATGAGTTCGCCGAGCCCGGCGCGTTCGCGCCCCATGGCGGAACCCGCGGCGTACCCTTCGATGCCGTCGTCGGTGACGAGCTTGATGAGGGTGAACCGGTTGTGCGTCTGGGGGTATCCCGGGATCCAGGTCGGCCAGAATGTGGCTTTCAGCGGCACCGACACGTGGTACAACTCGATGCGCGAGATCTTCATGTGCCGGTCCTCCGGGGTTTCATGTTGGTGGTTATGAGAGCTTGCCTCTCCCGTGATCCATCGTAATCCATAAGAATAAGGTGCGCGGACGAAGGCCGCGAAAAGCGGGGACAGGCACGCCTTTTTCAAACTGCCGAAAAAGGCGAGCCAGTCCCCGTTTTTCGTTCAGTCCCCGTTTTTCGCTCTAGCCCAACCGTCCCTGATTAGCTTGTATCCTTCGACGTACACCTCTTCGGGGCTGCCGGAGAGGTCGCGCCAGACGCAGGTGGTCGCGGCGAGGTCCGGCATGGCGCGGCCGAATGCTTCGATGGTCAGCCAGGAGTCGTAGCCGCCGGCGCGCAGCGCGCGGAACGTCTCAGGCCAGGGCACGTGATCCCTGCCCGGCGTGCCCCGGTCGCTGGCGGAGACATGGAAATGGCCGAGGACCGCCGAGTGGTCGCGGATGCAGCCGACCGGGTCTTTTTCTTCGATGTTGCCGTGGAACGTGTCGTACATTCCTTTGAAATTCGCGTGGCCGACGCGCCAGACGTAATCGGCGGCGTCTCTAAGCGTGTTGAGGAAATAGCACTCGAACCGGTTGAGCGGCTCGACCGTCATCAGCACCTTGGCGTCCTGGGCGTAACAGGCGATGCCGCGATGGACCTCGGCGCCGCGCTCTTTCTCGCCTTCGGTTGGGCCTTTTCCGCTGAACACGCCCAGGGGTTGGTAGAACGGCCCGCAGAGGACCTCCGCCCCCATCGCCGCGCAGCAATCGATCGCCCATTTGAGATGGGCCACGGCGCCCTCGCGATCGCTCACGGTCTCGCTGATGCAGTTGTGGGCTTTGTCCGGCATAACAGTGACGGCGGTGCATTTGAGGCCGGCGTCTTTCAACGCTCTGCCC
>JAPLKX010000744.1 GCA_026387845.1 Candidatus Hydrogenedentota bacterium
CAGTGCCGGGTTCGATAATCTGGCTTACGGGCCCCTCTTCCTGGGAGGCGGCCTGGGCGGCGTTGCCCGGGTGCGTGTACGTCAGGTCGCTGTCATACTGGTTGCTCGCTACGACCTCGTCCATGAAAAACATCAGAAACGACATGTACGGGATCACCCAGTCGTTTTTCGCAATGGCCCAGCCGAGGTACATGTACGAACGGTCCGCGGGCGGTGCGCCCTCGGGCGGACCAACCCAGGGATCAGAGGTTGCGGTGACGTCGCTTCCCTCGATCTGATTGATGTTGATGGACCCGTCGCTGTTGCGCCAACCCGTGCCCGGGGCGGCATCGAGGTACAACCCCGGCGCCTCGGAATCCGACGGGCAGAACAGAACGTTGACATCGGAGAGGTATTCCGGGTACATGGCCGGAAACGACCACATGAAGTTCCCGAGGTTGGCCGCTTTCGGCGGGAACTTCTGGCCTTTCGATTCGTTCGAGTACATCTTCATCGACAGGCCCACTTGCTTGAGGTTGTTCGCGCAAGATGCCCGCCGGGCCGCTTCCCGCGCCCGCGCAAGCGCCGGCAGCAAAATCGCCGCCAGGATTCCGATAATGGCAATCACTACAAGCAGCTCGATCAGCGTAAACCCTCGTTTAGAACATAGTCTCTGCATCATACTCCCTCCTTTTAATGGTTGTGCCTCCACACAATGTGAATTGATCCCGCCATAGTCCTTGGTCCAACCCCCATTCTACCCCCCTCCGCCTTGGCCGTCAATCCGTCCCGCCCAGTCACATCCGCCCAATTGTGGTCCGGGCGTCTCGCCTGCACTCCCTCGCCCCGTTCCCCGCTGGGACGCCCCCCGGCAGTTTGTGGGGGGTGTCCCAATGTTGAGTCCAGCCGCCCGGTTTCTTTGCTTGCGGCTCCGCTGGCCTTATGTCGCTTATGTCCTTTATGTCCCTCCTCGCACCCCGCGCCCACGTCCCCGCCCCCAAGCCTCAACCCCTAGATTTCCCCGCCCTGTCCAAACGCTCGCCAACCAGCGGTGGCGACGCGCTGTAGCATTCGGTCAGGTCCACCACACCGCAACCCGCTATTCCGCCCCTGTACCTGCCTTTCACCTGGTACGCTATCGGCTCCATCGTGATCACCGCCACCGCCACCTCGGTATCCCGCGCAAGCCGGACCCGCTCGCCGTCAACCATCGGCGCCCGCATCACCAGCCTGCCCGAACCAGCCCCCACGCACGCCACGAGTGGTAACGCCCGCGGATACCCATCCTCGCCTCTGAATGCCAGCGCCCGCACCGCCTTTGTCCGCTGAAACTTCTCGTGGACGCGCCCCGGCATGCAGGTCCGCCCACGCCCTTTCACGAGAGCCGCCAATAGGCGTACCCGCGCAAAATCGAACACCAGCCTCGAGCGCGAGAGCGCCGGCAGCGCCCATACCTCCTCAATCGCAATAGTCCCCACGCTGCGCGCGCTCGTGTAGGCGTTGTAACGGAACAGCGGCGTCTGATTGAGCCACTCCACACGCTCGCCCGCTGTCTCGAAACCCAAAAACGTACCTTTAAGGCTCCACCCTTCCAGTCGCTCGTTGATTACGGCCACCCCCACCTTCGTGTTTACAAGCAGGTTTCTGCGCGTCTTGTTCATGAAAAATTCGCCGAACACCAGCGTCGTCTCGTCCCACGGCGCAAGGCTTATCACAGGTACGCAGTTGGGCCGGCCTGCCGCATCGAGCGTGGCCAGAAACTTCGGCGTCGTCTCGCCTGACAACGCGGCTCTCAGTTCACACGACAGCATCCGCTACGTCTCCATCCATAGGGCGCGTCGGCCCGCTCCACCGCACATGCCTGCTCCCCTCCTCGCGCGCTGCCCCGCACAAACGATCCATCGTACCCGCATCGAGCAGCGGCTTTCCCTCCAAAGCGAAAGTCCTGCCCAACTGCGCGTACTTGGCCGTGCACAGGTTCGAGAAGGCAAGCAGATCGTGACGCGTGCAACCCGGAAACGTTCTCGCCACGAATCGGGCCACGCCCCGTATGCTGTCCTCCCCGTCCGTGTAGCCCGGGATCACCGGCGTCCGCACCCACACCTCGACGCCGCGCGCGCGCGCCAAGTCCGCTACCAGACGCGCCGACGCATCCACCCGCTCAAACGAAACGCCCGTGAATTCCGCGTGCCGGCCCGCGTCGACCGTCTTCACATCGAACAACACCAGGTCCGTCCATTTCAGGACTTCACGCAACGCGCTATCCGAGCCTACGCCGCACGTGTCAAGCGCCGTATGGATCCCGCCCTCGTGCAACCGCCGCAACAGCGCCGTGCACGCCACCGATTGCACCAGCGGCTCCCCACCAGACACCGTCACGCCGCCGCCCGATTGCTCGTAAAACACCCGGTCTCTTGCCACCACCTCGAACAAGTCATCTATCCGCATCTTGCGGCCGTGAATCCTCAGCGCCCCGCTCGGACAAAAATCAGCGCACCGGCCGCACCCTTTGCACCGTGTGCGGTCTACCTCGATGCCCGCCGCCCCCGCACTCAACGCCCCCTCCGGGCAAACCCCCAAACAACCCCGATCATCCAGGCAGCGGCCCCTGTGCCACACCAACTCCGGCTGACTCTGAATCGACTCGGGATTGTGGCACCACGGGCATCGCATCGGGCAACCCTTCAAAAATACCGTGCTCCGTATCCCAGGCCCGTCTTCCGTCGAGAACTTCTGGATATTGAAAACCACCGCTTCGATGTCGCTATCACTCACTCGGCGCGCACCTCCCGCGCAATGATCTCTTCCTGAATCTCCCTGCCCAGGTTCACAAAATACGCATTATACCCCGTCACCCGCACCAGCAGGTTCTGAAACTCATCGGGCCGCCGCTGTGCCTGCCGCAGCGTCGCCGCATCGATCGCGTTGATTTGCAGCGCCGAACCGCCCTCTCTGCAATACGCCCGGAGGAACCCCGCCAGTTTCTCGAGGTGTTCCTCGTCGCGCATCAACGACGGGGGCAGCGAGATCGTGTGCGATGCCCCATTCGGCACAACCTCAAGCCCCAGACCACCGACCGCCCGCGCCGCCGAGGTCGGCCCCGACCTGTCCATACCCGATACCGCCGCCACACCGTTCGACAAATACGTTCCCCGCTTGCGACCGTCCGGCGTCGCCGCAGTCAGCGGCGCATACGCGATACCATAATTCCAAGACAGATAACCCGCACGGTACCGTTTCCCCGTCGCCGGCGTCTTCATCCCCGCCGTTTCCTCCGCCCACCAATGCGTCAGATCACGCGCCATCCTGTCGGCATCCGGCTCATCATTCCCGTATTTGGGCGCCTTATTCAGCAATATCTGCCGCAGAAACTCGTCATGTTCAAAATTCCTATCAATGGCTTTGACCAGCGCGTCCATCCCGATCGTCTTCGTCTCAAAAACCAGCCGTTTTACCGCCGACAGCGAATCCGCCGCAGTCGCCAGCGCCACCCCTTCCACGGTGATGAAATTGAACCGCGCTCCGCCCGCCGTAACATCTCGCCGTTTCTCGATACAGCCCCCCACCAGCCCGGACAAATAAGGCATCGGCTCATACATCGCCCGCGTCGTATCCGCCTCGTTGTTCAAATCGACCAGCCGCCTCACGCAAAAACTTAGCTGCCCCCGAAACGCACCCTCAAAGTCCTCCCAACTCCCCATCGACCGCGGGTCCGCCGTCACCGGCCCTACCTGCCTGCCAGACGCCTGGTCCCTCCCCTGAAACAACGTCAACTCGACCGCCTTCGCCAGGTTCAGATTCACATCGACCGTACCCGATCGATCATCGCCCTGCCGCGTATTCTCGAGGCAACCCACCGCCCCATAGTCCCACAGGTCATCCTCCGGCAGACCTTCCCACCGCAAGCCCCGCATCGACGTCTCATCGAAATTCAGAAGGAACGGCGCGCCTTGCGTACGCCCAATCAGACCGCACACGCGCATCAGCAGCCTGTCCGGCGTCTTCTCGTGCAGCCTGACGTTCGGTTTGGGTTCAAGCAGGTTCATCTCCTCGATCACATCCAGCAGCAGATACGTCAGCTCGTTCGACGCATCTTCGCCGTCACGCCCGCACCCCGCCAGCGTAATGAGTTGGCCGAACGACGAGTTGATCCCCTGGTTTCGCCCGATGCGCCCCTGATAATCATAGGCGTAGTTCGCCTTGATGAAAAAGCAACGCAACAACTCGCGCGCATCTTCCCGCGTCAGCCGGCCCGACTCGACATCCCGCTCGTAGTACGGCCAAAGGTACTGGTCAATCCGCCCAAACGACACGCCCGCGCCAGGGTACGATTCGCTCGTCAGCACAAGCATGTGCGTCAACCACAGCGACTGAACCGCCTCCCAAAACGTATCCGCAGGCGCCCACGGCACGTTCCGGCAAACCTTCGCGATCTCGCGCAACTCGGCCGCCCGCGCCGGCACCGCCTCCGCCGCCTGCCGCTCCGCCTCCGCCGCGTAACGCACCGCCAACTCCCGAGACGCCAGACCCGCGATCGCAAACGACTCCAGCACCGCCCGCTTCGTTTTATCCGGCTCAATTTGCTGCTCTCTGCGCACCTCATCCACAATGCCCCGGAAACCCACCCGCAGCACCTTCGCATAATCCGGTATCAAGTGGCCTGGAACCGCCCCGCAGTTCCCAATGCCCAGCCCCGACGCCTCCACAATCGCCTCGCGAAACGAGTCCGTCCGCACCGACCGATCCCGCGCTTCCCTCTTCGTCAGGCACAGCGACAACGCCGCGTTGAACTGGCCACCCACTATCAGTTCACCCTCCAGAATGTCCACCGGCAAATGCCTGCCCACCACCTCCGCGAAAAACGTCGCCACACGTATCGGCAGCGGCATTCGCCAAAAGCCCCTTGGCAACGGTACCTCGCGCGCCCCCGCCGCCAGCGAATCCTCGTACGCCCGCAAAAACGGCATCACTTCCGGCACATTCGTCCAGCTCGCGCAACGGTACACCGCGTCCCACCGAGTCCCCGTCGTGAACGGCATCACCTCATTTC
>JAPLKX010000652.1 GCA_026387845.1 Candidatus Hydrogenedentota bacterium
GTGGTTCCACTTGCCCGACGACGAAAAATGGGCCCTGTTAAGAGAAAAAAAACTGAACGTCCGCAGAACCGTCCTCACCGAACCCCTCCAACGCGCCACCGAAGAATATCTACGCGAGTCCCGAGGGCGTTCGGAAAGCAACCGCAAGGCCAATGCCCTTTACGTCCAGTTGATCGCGCTCTACATCCAGCGCGAACTCCCCCCCGACAGGGCCGCTAACGCCGCGTCTTCCCACGTACTCGACCGCCTCGAATCCATGATCAACGAAGACCTCGCCCGAGACTGGAACGTAGAAACCATGGCCAAAGAACTCGGCGTGTCCCAGTCCCACCTCCACCGCCTCGTCCAGGAACATTTCAGAACCTCCCCCATGAAACTCGTCACCCGCCTCCGAATGGAACGCGCACAGGAATGGCTCATCATGCACGACAGCCCGCAAGGCGTCATCGGCGAAATGGTCGGCTACCAAAACGAATTCGCCTTCCTCGTCGCCTTCAAACGATTCTCCGGCGTCACCCCCAAACAATTCCGCCGCCGCCGCTAGACCGCCGCTGTTCGCAGCTAATCTTCTTCACATCTGTTCTTTTGCAGCTTACGTTCGAGGCGCGTTTTCCGGCGCTGGAAATCCGCGATGAAACCTTGATCGTATGCCGGGCAGATTTGCAGGGCTTCGTGGCAGATCCGCAGGGCTTCGGCGAGGTTGCGCGACCGGTGTTCGTGGTATTTGGCCAGTTCGAGCCGCGCCGTAAGGTCACTTGGAAACTCGCGCGTCATCAGGTTGAGGATTTCTTCCATCTGCTGCCAGTCCTGCATGCGCTTGTACGCCGAGCAGAGGATGCACAGGCACTCGCGCCGCAGGCAGTTGTCGGTTTCGCACTCGAGCAGCTTGCGCGCATGCTCGATGACCGCCTCGAACTTCTTCTGGCGGTGGTGCAGGCGCACGACCGACAGCCGGTCTTCCGCGTGCTCGAACCCGTCGCCGCACGGCACGCTCAGCCGCTGCGCAATCAGGGCCGCGAGCGCCACCAGGCTGACCACGTCGTTGCGGTGGTGGTTGAACACACGCGGCAGCACTTGCGCGTCCCTCGACCGCAGGTAGTCGAACCAGACCTGCGGAATCTCCGCGCCGGGGATGTCGCCGTGCCTGCGGATATTCAAGACTTCGCGCTCGACGTTCGCCAGGCTGCAGTCTTTGAGGCGCAGCTTGAAAATCCGGCGCACCGCGTGGATGAGGTCGTAATGCAGCGCGGCATCGAGCCGGAACGGGAGCCGGTTCGAGACGAACCTCGAGCGCAGCAACGGGATGTCGAACGTTTTGCCGTTAAACGTGACGATGGTTTCGACCCCGGCGAAAATGTCCTGTAGATACAGCAGCATCGCTTCTTCATCGTCGAAATCGCGCATGAAACACTGGTCGAGCCTGAACACCGGGGGATCGCCGGTGAAATAGCCCGCGCCCACCAAAAAGGCCGTCGTGCCCGCGCCACCCGCCAAACCCGTCGTCTCCACATCGACAAACACAGCGGTGGCCGGGTCAAACCCCGCGAGCTCTTCGTCGCACGCCGAAAACGCGATGTGCTCGCCCGCCACGCTGAAAATGTCCCCCAGCGGGACGCCGCCCTGGCAGGTATCGAGCGGGAAATCCGTCCTGACAAGGTAAAAGGCGCCGGCCTCGTTCTCAACGAGCTCGCCCGGCACGCACTTGTCGATCTCGAAATCGCCGCGTGCGCGCGCCGCTTGCTGCTGCTGCTCGACTTTGTCGCGTTCCTGGCGCCATTGCGAACCCAGCATCAGCCCGCGCTGCGCCATCAGTTGCTTCAGCTTGTCGTTGATTTCGGTCATATCGCCCGTTACTCCAGGCGCGCCAGTTTCGCCAGTTGAAGCGCGCCGGGCTTGCCGTGCGCGCCCACTTCGAGCGACGGCCCGACGCAACTCGGGCAGCCTTCCTTGCACTTGCAGTGATCGAGCAGCGAGATCGCCGCTTCGAGCAGCCGGTTGTGGTGGGTGTAGAGCTTGTCGCTGAACCCGACCCCGCCCGGGTAGACCTCGTAAAGGTAGATGGTCGGCTTGTCGGAGAATGGGGCGCGAACCATCGCCTGCGCCCGGATGTCGGTGAGGTCGCACAGCACTTGCACGGGCGCCACCTGCCGCAGCGTGTTGGCCAGCGCGTTCAACGCCTCCCCGAGGCTCTTCATGTCAAGCTGGAACTGCTCGCCCGCGTTCTCCGGGAACTCGATCCAGTAAGCCGACGTGTGCATGGTAGTCTCGTCTAGGTTGATATCTCCGGAGCCAACGTTGTCATGCGTGCCAAACTTGATCTTCTTAAACTTCGTAGGCAGCCATGTCACGCTAACTTCGCCCAGATGCTTCTCGACGTGCGCCAACCTCGTGTGATCAAACATGTCAATGACCTTGAGATCAACCTTTATCTGAGCGTCGGTGTAGTAATCAACTTCAACGGGGCGTGCGTACGCTTTGCGATCCTTGAGATCAAGTTTGTCTATGGTGTACTGCGCGGTCTGGTGAAGATAAATGGCCTCTTCATATACTTCGACGGGGGCACTAAACAGGTCCACCTCGCCGATCACTCGACCATTGTCTGAGGTGTCGAGTATAACGACGTTGTCGGGAGAGGCGGTGCGCAAGCTAATTTCCTCGGCTGGATAAGAATCCGCCGACCAGTGCCATTTGTTCTTGACGTGGCGCAGTATGCGGTTCTCCGCAAGGAATTCGAGGATCTCCTGTGTCGACGCCGCGTCGAGCCCGAACGATTCGCCATCGATAAAGGGGATCTCGAACGCGGCACATTTGATGTGGCTGGTGGCGATGATCAGGTTGTTCGGATCGACTGTGGCGCTCTCGGGGGGCAAGTCGAAGAAATATTCGGGGTTGCCGATGATGTACTGATCGAGGGCCGCGCTGGACGCCACGAGCACCGCCAACGAAATGCCGGTGCGGCGTCCAGCCCGGCCCGCCTGCTGCCACGTGCTCGCCACGCTGCCCGAATAGCCCGCCATGATGCACACATCCAGCGAACCAATGTCGATCCCCAACTCGAGCGCGTTCGTGCTGATCACCGCCATGACCTTGCCTTCCCGCAGGCCTTTCTCGATCTCCCGCCGTTCCGTCGGCAGATATCCGCCGCGGTATCCGCGCACGAGATTGTGGTCCTTCTTGAGCTGGCGGACAGCCTCCTTGAGATAGGTTGTCATGATTTCGACGCGCAGCCGGCTGCGCGCAAAAACGATAGTTTGAATATTTCGCGTCAGGAATTGCGCCGCAATGCGCACCGCTTCTTTTACAGACGACTTCCGAATCCCGAGTGCCTGGTTTACCACCGGCGGGTTGAAAAAAAGAAAATGCTTCTCACCGGCCGGGGCGCCGTTTTTATCGATCAGGCGTGTGGGCTGCTCGATGATCCGCTCGGCGATTTCCTTGGGGTTGTTGATCGTGGCGCTGCAGCAGATGAACTTCGGGTTCGAGCCATAGAACCGGCAGATGCGTTTCAGCCGCCTGATCACGTTGGCCAGGTGGCTGCCGAACACGCCCCGGTAATGATGAATCTCGTCAATCACGACATATTCGAGGTTCTCGAACAGCTTGATCCAGATGGTATGGTGCGGCAGGATGCCCGTGTGCAGCATGTCCGGGTTGGTTACCACAATGTGGCCCGCGCTCCGGATGGCTTTCCGCGCAGACGCCGGCGTGTCGCCGTCAAACGTGTACGTGCCGATTCGGACATCCAGGTCGTCAATGGTGCCTTTGAGTTCATTCACCTGGTCCTGCGACAGCGCCTTGGTGGGGAACAGGTACAGCGCACGCGCTTCCGGGTTTCCCAAAAGCCGGTTCAAGACCGGCACGTTGTAGCAAAGCGTCTTGCCCGATGCCGTCGGCGTCACCACGCACACGTTCTCGCCCGCCAACACGGCCTCGATCGCCTCCGCCTGGTGCGTGTACAGGTGGTGGACCCCGCGCTTCTGCAACGCCTCGATCAGGCGCATATCAAGCTGGCGCGGAAAATCGGCGTACTGGGCCGGGCGCGCCGGCAGGATACGCCACGCCGTCAAGTTCTGCTTGAACTCGGCATCAGACTTCAGCCGGTCGATAATCTGGGCTACATTCATCGGAATACACTACCTCCATCTGAATATAACATCAGTAGTCCCTCCTGGCAAAGGAGATTTTTTAGGAGCAAGCCAAGATTATACATCTTCAGGGCGCACGCCACGCCGGCTGAGCTCTCTGATGGTTTGTTTCAACCGTCCCTTCCGGGACTATGTGCGGCGCTGACTTCCCACCCAGGACTGCCGTCCTGGGCTATTTCCATGTCGTCCCTCCGGGACTTAGAGGATACCATGGCCTACCCTTGCGCGTGGAAGCGGCGTCCCCGCCGCTTTATTGGAGCGACACTGACCCTGCATCTACACTCGGCGCTCCCCTTGCCGCCCGCCATCATGAGTCCTGCCAGGGACGACGTGACAATAGCCCAGGAGGAACTCCTGGGATCCCCTCCGTAATCGAGGCCTAGTCCCGTAGGGACGGCTGAACACCCGCATCAGCTTGACGGTTGCCCCGCGTGTTTGCCATAGTGGAGGCGTGTAAGCGTCGGGGGAAGCCCGGCGCCGATCTTCAACAGCGGAAAGGGTAAAGACATGGGCAAACTGCATACGAGAATGCTGGTCGCGGTTATGTTGGGCGTATTCTGTGCGTGGGCTGCGTTTGCGCAGGAGGCGCCGATCAAGCTGTTCAACGGCAAAGACCTGACCGGCTGGAAAGCCGAGGGCAACGCGAAGTGGTCAGTCGAAAACGGGATGCTCGTGGGCGTACAGGGTGAAAAGAACGCGCCCGGCGACCTGTTCACTGACAAGGACTACGACAATTTCGAGCTCAAGGTGGTCTACAAAGTCGTGTGGCCGGCCAACAGCGGCGTGTGGTTCCGCTACCAGTCGCCCGAAAAGGCCTACCAGGCCGACATCCTCGAGTATAAGGACCCCGTAGCCTACTCCGGCACGATTTACTGTCCCGGCAAGATGTTCCTGGCCGCCAACACTGATGCCACCATCGAGAAAAAAGACGACTGGAACACGATGATCATCAAGGCCGAGGGCGACCACCTCGTCGTCACGCTCAACGGCAAAAAGACCGCCGACGTACATGATGCTTCATATGCCACCGGCAAGATCGGGTTCCAGATCCACCCCGGCGCCGAGTTCGCCACCATGAAAATCATGGTGAAAGAGATGGAGCTGAAACCCCTCAAGGCTGCGAAGTAGCAGGTTCAGCCAAACACCCGGTGCATTCGGTCGCAGTAGTACCTGACATTGTCCCATTTGCCGTCGGGCGCGATGCGGTGATCCGGGCAGGGAATGTAGCCGCCGAGATCGACGAGCCGGCGCAACCGCTCCACCTCCGCATCGACCGCGGCGAAATCCCGTGAGAACACCACCTTGTTGGTGCCGCCGATCCCGCGAAGCTCTTTTCCGTACTGTTTTCTCCACGGCTCGATGCTGGCACCCCACGTGCCCACTTCAATCGGGAACATCGTGTTGACGCCGTTGTTGAACCACGTCGGGATCAGCGCGTCGATCAGACCGTCGCAGTCCAGCGAGACAATGTTGATCCCGTACCCGTTGACCAACTCCGTGATGCGCCGGTAGTGCGGGCCGACCTTCTCGTCGAACACGTAGGGGTTGACGAGCGGCCCGTTTTTGAAACAGATGTCTTCCCAGAAGTGGGCGAAATCGAACTTGGCGCCGGTTTTGAGAACGGCCTTAACGCACGTGTAGCACAAGTTGCCGACAATGTCGATCATCTCGTCGAACAGGCCCTCGTCCTCAGCGTAGATATACGTCGAGCCAAGCACGCCAACGACGTCGCGTATCCGGCCAAACAGGCTGCCGCAATGAAGGCCATAGGGATAATCGCGGGTGTCGGCCCGCAAGAAATCGAGCCCGCCCGCGTCGAAATCAATCATCTTATCGTTGACTCTGACGCTCGCCTTGTTCACCCGCTCCATGCTGAACTCGAGCCGCGACAGGTAATGTTCTTCCCAGTCTTTGCGCGTTTTGAGCTTGTGGTCGAATTCGGCGGGGATGCCCGTCGCGCCGTCTTTCTCGAGCACGATTACGCCGCACTTGTCCAGCACTTTGCGCGACCCGTCCGGCAGCACCTCGAGTGTGGTCCGCTCGAATTCCGGCAAGAGAAACGTGTTCGGGCTCATGCACGAGTACCAGTTGAAATCAAATCCCAGTTTCGCCGTTACCACCGCATCGACCGGGTTGCCGTCCTTCCATTCGGTGGCTTCCTCGCGCGTGATGTGGCCTTCCTCCGCCCATTTCGCGAGGGTTTGATCCCAGAAACCAAAATGAACGACCGGCATACGGTCGTACGGCTGATAGTTCAAAACGGCCATGCCGCGTTCTCGATGTGTCATAACGGTGGTAACTCCTCCATCCAGGTTTCAAAAACCGCTTCAATATTCTCGCGCGGGTCGCGCAGGCCCCATTCAGTGTGAATGGGGCCTGCACCGATGAGTCACAATGCTGACAATTTCTCCATCCAAGTTTCGAACACGGCTTCTATATTCTCTCTTGGGTCGCGGAGGCCCCATTCACATTGGGCGATCACGCCGCCGGTCCCGTCGTCCAACGCCCGGCGCACCCGCCGCACCGCTTCGCGCACTTCGCCGACCGTGCCAAAAGGCAATATGTGCTGGCGGCTAATCTCGCCCCAGAACGTGATGCGCCCCTTGTGCCGGCGCGCGATCTCCTCGATGTCCATGCAAAACAACTGGCTGTTGATGGCGCTCATGCCGATCTCGATCAGGTCCGCGTAAATGTCGCTGATGTGGCCGTCGCTGTGAAAAAACAAATACTTGCCCGCGCCACGGCAGATGTCACAATACTCTTTGTACATGGGCTTGAAAATTTCCCGCCACAGCCGCGGGTCGATCAGCAGCGCGTTCTGCGCGCCCCAGTCGTCCATGAAACTGATGGCGTCCACGCCGGTGCCGGCCCACATCTCCATATCGCGGAGGTTGAACGCGTGGATGAGCGCGAGGAGGCGGTCAAATTCCGGCGGGCGCGCCAGCAGGTCCATGAAAACGTTTTCGCTGCCGCGCAGGAACTGCATCCGCTCGAACGGCCGCACGTGCGTGCCCCCAATGACGAACTTGTCCGTCTTCTTGCAGGCGTCGTTGACTCGCGAGAAATCGGCGTCGTCAAGCAGTTCCCACGGCGGCGCCCACCCATCGAGCCGAGACCAGTCAGCCAGCGGCGGGTGTTTCACTTCGCCTACAATGCCCGTTTCCATAACAGTAAATTCGCAGCCCCACTCGTCGACGGACACCCCGGCCTCGTTGCGCGTGCCCCGCGCACGTTTGGATGGCCCGTATGCACCGGTCGGCCGGTCAAAATCCACCGGAAACTTTTCAAGCAGGGCCTGAAGCTCATCATTGCGCAGCATCGAGACGCCCGGCAGCGCCCACACATCACGCGGCGCACGGTCCGGCCGATCAAACTCAAGCGCGCGTATCACCCGCTGCCGCGAAGTCATCAAACACCAACCCTCCTTACCACAGCCTACCGATGAAAAACCCCCAATTGCAAACGCATAGCTGCGGCCGCTAACAATGATGTTGACGCCCCCCACGTCTGTGCTCGTCCGTGCAATCCACAATCGGTAATCGGCAATCGACAATCGCCACTGCTTGCACCCTGCGCCGGCTTCCTGCATGATACCCCCCGGCCCAGGACATAAAG
>JAPLKX010000054.1 GCA_026387845.1 Candidatus Hydrogenedentota bacterium
CGGTACGGCAGTTATGACCGCCTGCTGACGTACGTGTATTACGACGGGTCGGCGCTGAACAAGAATCTCACCGCCCACATGGGGTTTGCCTACACGGAAACGCAGGACCGGGTGTATAACCGGGAGATTTTGTACGGGCTCGGCTATAAACTTGGCGAGAAATGGGGCGTTGCGTTCGAGCACCGGTACGATTTCGAACGAAATGAGCTTTCACAACAGAAGTACGAGATCCGAAGAAACCTGCATTGCTGGGAAGCGGCGCTCCTGTTCGAGGAACGCAACGAAGGATGGGACATCGGCGTGTCTTTCAACATCGTGGCGTTCCCCGGCACGAAACTGAAATTCTAACGGCCTATCTTCATGACAGACTTCAATTCCATCGTTGCCGATATCTTGCCGGGGCTTGTCCAACTCCGGCATGAACTTCACGCGCACCCGGAGATCCGATTCCAGGAACAGTGGACGTCGGACAGGATCTCTGAATTCCTTGCCCATGCGGGGATCCCGCATACGCGCGGCCACGCGAGGGGCACGGGTATTGTTGCGACGGTTGCGGGCGCTTCTGCGACCACGGTGGTGCTTCGCGCGGATATCGATGCGCTGGAGATCGGCGAGCGTACGGGGGCGCCGTATGCGTCGCAGATTGCGGGGCGGATGCATGCGTGCGGACATGATGGTCACATTGCGTGCCTTTGCGGTGCGGCGCTGGCGCTGGCGCGGTTGGCGGAAACCAGTCCGCTGCCAAACACGGTCAAGTTTGTGTTTCAGCCGGGGGAAGAATTGGGGGCCGGCGGCCGGTACATCGTAGAGGAGGGGCTGATAGACGGTGCGAGCGCGGCGTTTGCGCTTCACGCTTGGCCGGGTCTGCCGGTTGGCGTGTTTGCCTTGAAGAGCGGGCCGGTGATGGCGAGCGCGGACTGGTTTCGGATAACGATCACGGGCCGGGGTTGCCACGGTGCGGACCCGGCGGCGGGGATCGACCCGGTGGTCGTTGCGGCGCAGATTGTCATTGCTTTGCAGACGATAGTGAGCCGCGAGATCGATCCGCAGAACCCTGCGGTCGTTACGATAGGCAAGATCGAGTCTGGCGCGGCGAACAATGTGATTCCGGAAACGGCGGTGCTCGAGGGTTCGTACCGCGCGCTGGATATGCGTGTGCGCGACCACATGACGGAGGCGGTCGGGCGGATAAGCAGGTCGATTGCTGCGGCGCACCGGGCCACGGCGGAGGTGGTGTTCGGGGACGATTACTACATCCCGCTCGTTAATGATGCGGCCATGACGGATTTCGCGCGGAAAACCATTGTTGAGACGCTGGGGCCGAACGCGGTTGTTGAAATACCGCGGCCGGCGATGGCGTCGGAGGATTTTGCGTTCTACCTGGAAAAGGTGCCTGGAAGTTTCCTTGTTTTCGGGATGGGCGAAGCAAAACCTCTGCACAGCCCGTATTTCAACTTCAACGACGATGCCATCCCCCACGCCGTAAGGGTACTGGTCGCGCTCGCGATGCAATTCCGCGGCTGACTCTGGTTGTTTGAGTGGACATTGTGGACACTGTGGACATTGTGGACACTGTGGACGACAAAACCCATCGAGGAGGGATGAAGGTCATGTACCGGCTAGCCTTGGCCAGTGTCTTTCTTTTCACTGCTGTGGGGTGTCTTTCGAGTCCGTACTCGCGGAGCATCGAACGGGCTACTGAAACGCCGCCCGAGGACTTTCTGGCGAAAGCCGTTGTGGGGCCGCAAGGCGACGGCACGTACGTGGTGGCGACGACGCAGGTCGTTGCGCCGGCGGGCGAGTCGATCGAGTTTCCGGGCCGGCCGACGGATATTGCGCTGAGCCCGGACGAGTCGGTGCTGGTGCTGAAAACGACGGGCCGGTCCACGATGACGGGTTCGGGGGGCGATCTTGTTTTCATCGACGTGGCCTCGAAAACGGTGCGCCAGTTGCTCGAAATGGAGAAAGGCGAAAACAACTTCTGCGGCCTTTCGTGGACCAGCGATGGCCAGGCTGTCTGGACGACGGACGCGGCGGGCGCTCTGAGATGTGCCAGGAAGGGCGCTGACGGCTCGTTTGGGTGGGCAGGCCAAATCGCGCTGCCGGGCCCGGGCGGCAAGGATGATTCCGCGCCGGGCGGGCTGCTGCTGGATGAACCGAATGGCCTGATTTACGTGGCGCTGAGCAGCAACAACTCGATTGCGGTGGTAGACGTAGCCGCGGGAAAAGTTGAAGCGGAGATCCCCGTCGGGATTGCGCCGTACGACGTAGTCACGCTGGGTCAGACGGCGTACGTGTCGAATTGGGGCGGGCGCAGGCCCAAACCAGGCGAGACAACCGGCCCAACCTCGGGCAGCAGGGCCGTCGTAGATCCGAAGACGGGAATTGCATCGACGGGGACGGTTTCGGTGGTGGATTTGGCGCGGCGTGAGTGCATTGGCGAGATCGAGGTGGGGCTGCATCCCAGCGCGATGGCGCTATCGCCGGACGGCGGCCGGCTGTACGTGGCCAACGCCAACAGCGACACCGTTTCGGTGATCGACACGCGCTCGAACAAGGTCGCGCGGACGTTTGACGTCAAGCCGTCGCCGCGACTGCCGTTCGGCAGCGCCCCAAACGCGCTCGAGTTGTCGCGGGACGGCGGGACGCTGTATGTGGCGAACGGCGGGAACAACCTGCTGGCGTTGCTTGACGCGGCGACAGGCAAAATCCAGGGGCTGATTCCAACGGGCTGGTATCCGGGCGCGATCGACATCAGCCGCGACGGGAACCTGGTGTGCATCGCCAACATCAAAGGGCTTGGCACTTCGTATACGCAAGCAAATGTGCGGGCTAAACTGGAAATGCTCGGCGAGAACTGGCACGGATTCAACAGCCACGACCACATGGGTTCGGCAAACCTGGTGCGCATGCCCAGCAAGGCCGAGCTGGAAGAATACACGTACCGCGCAGCGTGCAACATGCGCCTGCCGCTCATGAATGGCGTCCTCGAGATGGCTCCGGAGGAGCAGAAGACCGTGCCGGTCCCAACGCGGCCCGGCGAAGTCTCCGTGTTCAAACACGTCCTGTACATCATCAAGGAGAACCGGACGTATGACCAGGTGTTCGGGGATATGCCGCAGGGGAACGGCGACGCGACGCTGTGCCTTTTCGGCCGGGACGTGACGCCGAACCACCACGCGCTGGCCGAGCAGTTCGTGCTTCTCGACAATTTTTACTGCAACGGCGTGCTGAGCGCGGACGGGCATCAGTGGACGGACGAGGGCTACGCGACCGACTACATCGAGAAGAGTTTCGGCGGGTGGCCGCGCAGCTATCCGTATGAGGGCGACGATGCGCTGGCGTTTGCGTCGTCGGGTTTTATTTGGGACCACGTGCTGCGGAAAGGGCTGACGTTCCGCGATTACGGGGAGTTTGTCCACGCCCGGATCGAGCCGCCCAAATCGACGTTGGCCGACATTTATAGCTATTACGTTTCGGGAACGCGGACGGTCAATATAAAGTCTGAGTCGCCGCAGCAAACGCTCGAACAGTACCTGTGCCCGACGTTCGTGGGTTTCCCCGGCACGGTGCAGGACGTGTACCGGGCGGGCGAGTTCTTGAACGAGTTCCGCGAGTTTGAGAAGACGGGCGCGCTTCCCAACTTCATGATCATGCTGCTGCCGAACGACCACACCAACGGCACGCGGGAAAATTGGCCCACGCCCAACGCCATGGTGGCCGATAACGATCTCGCACTCGGGCAGATCGTCGAGGCGGTGTCCAAGAGCAAGTTCTGGCCGGAGACTGTGATTCTTGTAGTCGAGGACGATCCGCAGGCGGGGCTCGATCACGTCGACAGCCACCGGACCGTCGCGCTGTGCATCAGCCCGTACACGAAACGCGGGGCCGTCGACAGCTCGTTCTATACGCAGGCCGGAATGCTGCGGACGATCGAGCTCATCTTCGGGCTCGAACCGATGAACCAGATCACGATGGCGGCGAACCCGATGACGAACGCGTTCACGGCAACGGCCGACCTGGCGCCATACACCGCGCTGCCCAACAATATTTCGCTCGACCAGATGAACCAGAAAGTGGCCCAACTCAGAGGCAAGGCCAGGTATTACGCCAAGAAGTCGGGCGAGATTCCGCTAGACGAGATCGATCAGGCCGATGAAGACCTGTTTAACCGGATCATCTGGCATGCGGTGAAGGGCTACGACGTCCCCTATCCAAAGCTGGCGGCGAGGATATGGGACGAATAGGACGTATAGGACCGATAGGACGTATGAGGGGGCGTGCCGGGTAGATTGAGAGGGTAAGAGACAGGCAGCCCATGTCTGTTCTTTCTGAGGCTTTCCTTGATTATGCTACACTATATGTTTTGTAAGGAGGCGTTCTTGCAGAAATGTCCGTGAAACCTACATGGCCTTGTTTGGCTTCCGGGGCGGGCGTGTTCCCGGGTGCGCGAAAGATCTATGTTGAGGGGTCGGACCCATCGATCCGTGTGCCGATGCGCGAGGTGGCGACGTCTGCGGGACCTGTGACGCTTTACGATACATCCGGCCCGTACACGGACCCGGGCGCGACGATCCAGCCGGTGCGCCGGCCGTGGCTCGATGCGCGTGCGGGCTCTGGTGCGGTCACGCAACGGCAGTTGGCGCGGCAGGGGATGGTGACGGCGGAGATGGAGTTTGTGGCGATCCGCGAGAACCTGCGGGCGCAGGAGACGGCAGCGGCGTTGCGCCAGCATCATCCGGGACAAAGCTGGGGCGCGGAAATTCCCGAAATGGTGACGCCGGAATTCGTGCGGGACGAGGTGGCGCGAGGCAGGGCCATCATACCGGCGAACATCAACCACCCGGAACTCGAACCGATGATCATCGGCCGCAACTTTTTGGTGAAGATTAACGCGAACATCGGCAACAGCAGTCTGTCGAGTTCGGCAGGCGAAGAGCTCGAGAAAATGATCTGGGCGATCCGGTGGGGCAGCGACACCGTGATGGACCTCTCAACCGGGCCGGACATCCACGAGACGCGGGAGCGAATCCTGCGGAACTGCCCGGTGCCCGTCGGCACGGTACCGATCTACCAGGCCGTCGAGAAGGTCGAGCGGGTCGAAGCGCTGACGTGGGAAACATACCGGGACACGCTGGTTGAACAAGCGGAGCAGGGCGTCGATTATGTCACGATTCACGCGGGCCTGTTGCGGGAATTCATCCCGCTGGCGTCGCGCCGGCTTGTGGGAATTGTGAGCCGGGGCGGATCGATATTGGCGAAATGGTGCCTGGCGAACGGGCGAGAAAACTTTCTGTACACGCATTGGGACGATATCTGCGAGATCCTGGCGCGGTACGACGTGGCGGTTTCGATCGGCGACGGGTTGCGTGCGGGGTGTATCGCCGACGCGAACGACGAGGCGCAGTTTGCGGAGCTTCGTGTGCAGGGCGAGCTGACGCGGCGCGCTTGGGCGCACGGCGTCCAGGTGATGAACGAGGGGCCGGGGCACGTCCCGTTGCACCTGATTAAGGAGAACGTCGAGAAACAGCTCGAATGGTGCGGGGAAGCGCCGTTTTACACGCTGGGCCCACTCGCCACCGACGTTGCGGCAGGGTACGATCACATCAACTCGGCGATCGGCGGTGCGCTGATCGCGTGGTACGGGGTGGCCATGTTGTGTTATGTCACGCCGAAGGAGCACCTGGGCCTGCCGGACCGCGACGACGTGCGCGACGGGGTGCTTGCGCATAAGATCGCGGCGCATGCGGCCGATCTCGCCAAAGGCCACCCGGCCGCGCAGATCCATGATAACGCGATGAGCCTGGCGCGGGCCGAATTCCAGTGGGACGACCAGTTTCATCTCGCGCTCGACCCGGAGAAGGCGGCGCGGTACCACGATGAGACGGTGCCCGAGCACGGGGCAACCCCGTTTTGCTCGATGTGCGGGCCGAAATTCTGCGCAATGAGGATCTCGAAAGAAGTCAAGGAGGCGGGGGGGAGAGGAAAAAGGGACGTAAAGGACATAAGGGACATAAAGGACGTATAGGGGCTTATGCGACCTGTGGCATAATTTGGGCATGTTCAGGATAGGGAAAATAGAGTTGGAAAAACCGTTGGCGCTTGCGCCGATGGAGAATGTCTCGGACCGGACGTTTCGCGCGCTCTGCAAATCGTTCGGCGCGGACCTGGTATACACGGAATTCGCCAACTCGGAGGCCATCATCCGTGACGTACAGCGGACGCTGGCGAAGATCAACATCCTCGAGAGCGAGCGGCCGGTCGGGGTTCAGATTTACGGCAGCACCGAGCCCTCGATGGAACGGGCGGCGGCGGCCGCGGAACTGTTCGCGCCGGATTTTATCGACATCAACTGTGGGTGCTGGGTGAAAAAGATCGCGGCACGCGGCGACGGCGCCGGGTTGCTGCGCGATATCAAGAAGTTCGAGAACGTGGTGCAGTCGGTGATGAAAGGGACGCGCCTGCCCGTGACGGTCAAGACGCGGCTGGGATGGGATGCATCGAGCGTCAACATCGTCGAGGTGGCGCGGATGCTCGAACAGAACGGCGTGAGCGCGCTGACCGTCCATTGCCGGACACGCGATCAGGCGTACAAGGGCGAGGCGGATTGGAGCTGGCTGGAGAAGATCAAGTCCGCGGCCTCGATGCCGCTAATCGGGAACGGCGACGTCAAAACGCCGGAAGACGCGCGCAGGATGTTTGACACCGGGTGCGACGGCGTCATGATCGGGCGCGCGGCGATTTACGCCCCGTGGCTGTTCGCCCAGGTTAAGCATTACCTTGCTACGGGCAAGCACCTGCCCGAACCGGACCTCGAGGAGCGGACGCGGCTGTGCATCCGCCACCTCATCACCGGCGTGCAGTACAAGGGCGAGCGGCGCGGCGTGCTCGAGCACCGGAAGTATTATGCGGGTTACTTGCGCAATGCGCGGAACATTGCGAAACTGCGCGCCGAACTCATGCAATACACGGAGGCCGGGCCGATTGTCGAGCGCCTCGAGCGGTTCCTCGAGAACATGGGCGAGGAGGCCGGCGTGGACGAACTGGACGCAGCATCCAACCTGGGGGGATGAGCCGTGCTGGAATCGGTGAAACGGGCTGTGTGCGAGGCCAACCTCGAGCTGGTGCGGGCGGGGCTTGTGTTGATGACGTGGGGCAACGCGAGCGCAGTCGACCGCGAGAAGGGGCTCGTCGTGATCAAGCCCAGCGGGGTACCGTACGACGGGATGCAGCCCGAGGACATGGTGGTGGTCGATTTGGACGGCCGGGTGGTCGAAGGCGCGCATAGGCCGTCGGTTGACACGCCCACGCACCTGGTTTTGTACCGGGCGTGGCCCGAGGTTGGCGGGGTGGTTCACACGCATTCGCATTGCGCGACGTGCTGGGCGCAAGCTTGCCAGCCGATCCCGTGCCTGGGTACGACGCACGCGGATTTCGCGCACGGCGAGGTGCCGGTGACGGATTGCCTGACGGCGGCGGAAGTAGCGGACGGGTATGAGGCCAACATCGGGAGGTGCATCGTGCGCCGGTTCAAGTCGCTGGACCCGATGCATTGCCCGGGTGTGCTCTCGGCAAACCATGCGCCGTTCGCGTGGGGCAAGACGATCGGCGAGGCCGTCCAGAACGCGATCATGCTCGAGGAAATCGCGAAGATGGCGTTGCACACGCGCATCCTCAACGCGCAGCAACCGGCAATCAGCCAGTTCCTGCTCGACAAACATTTCAACCGCAAACACGGCAAGGACGCGTATTACGGCCAATGAGAGGCTGTAGGCTATAGGCTGTAGGAAAAGCGACAGCCACGGGCGGCTTACTAATCCTTAGTCAACTTCACGTCGATGGCCAACTCACCGGGGCTCGACATCCTTAGTGCAGGGCCCGAGGCGGGCCGCGACGCCCATTCAAAATCGACCGCGCCCCAGTTTTGTTTCACGGCAAGGCCGTAGGCGTCGCCCGGGTCGACGGCCCAGTGTTTCAGGGTTTCCATCTCGGGAGAGAAGAACGGCACAAGGATGGCTTCCGCCTCATTGATGGGAACAGGTTTGAGGCCGCCTTCGGCAACGGCAATGAGGCTGGGGAGAAGAAACAACGAAAGGAGAACTCGCATCTGCTTTCTCAGGGAAATTTCATCGGAGTGATCGGACGGATCCGACCGATCCGTCCTATTCTTTGATGGTCTTTATGGCAAAATCGCTGAACCTGATCCAATGCTCGGCTTCCGCGGGGCCGTGATAGCCCTGCACGCTGATCTTGTCCCCTTCGGCAATGGCGAGATCGCCTTCGGCCGCAGTCTTGAACTCGTCTTCGCCTTGCTGGCGGAATTGGGCGATGAACCGGCCGCCGCCGACTATCAGGCGCAGCCGCACGGCCAGTTTTTCCGCGGGAACCTTACCCGGCACGACAACGAGTTTGCCATCAACGCGCTCGTGGACGAGCTTGAATGCCGGTTTGTCCTCGTGGTACAGCGTGATGCCGGCCTGCTCATATTGCTCCGTGGGTTCGGACAGGGATGTGACCGTCACCTCGATCGCGACTTTACCGTCGGCTTTCGGGATCTGGCGGAGCAGGGCGTTCTTGACCGAGTTGGCGTCGCCGGGCCGGAGCCGGATTTCGAGGCCGTCCGGCGTTGCGCGCCAATCGGCGGGATCTTCGCGCAGCCACGACCACCCGTCAGCGAGCTTGCCTTTGAACGTGTCTTGGAAAAGGGCCTTCTCGTCGGCAGCCACGGCGCCGGCGCATGCGAGCAACACAGCAAGAAAAAGCCTCATCTTTCACCTCCCCGTCATTCAAACCACAAAGAACACAAGGAACATTAAGAGACAGTATTATACTCTTTGCGTTCTTTGTGGTTAATTCGCTTGGTGTCGGTCAAATCCTTGATTAAGGATCTTGACAGCAAAATCATTTTTGAATCTGCCCGTTTGTGTCTCTACACTGGTCGATGTCGGTGGATGGGCGCCGATGAAAGCAAGTTCCTAAGTCAGGGAGAGGGGCCATGAACATATCGTTGCAGGCATTGTGTTTGTTGTTGGCGGCGCTGGCGCAGCCGGCGCAACTTGCCAATAACCATCTGGCGGTCGGGTTCGATCCGGCAACCGGCGGAATCGTGCGCGTGGAAGCCGTCGCGGCGAACCACGCATTTATCCGGCAAGCGGCGGAGAAACCGCTCTTATGGCAGTTGGATTTGCGCGAGGCGTCCGGGCAGAAAGTCTCGCTAGACAATTCGCAGGCGCCGGCGCCGGTCATACTGGCGGAGGTGCAGGCCGTGACGCTGCGTTGGACGGGACTTGACGTGGCCAATGAGAAAGGGGCGCTCGACGTGGTTGTCGTCTGCGAGCTCGGCTCGAGCGACGACACCGCACGGCTGCGGCTGACGGTCAAGATGAACAGCCCGAGGTTCGGCCTGTGGAACGTGCAGTTCCCGGTCGTCTCGAACCTGTCCGACCCGGAGTCGGCAGCGGTTGCGATGGGGCGAGGCACTTGGGGGGTGCTTTACGACAAGCCCAGGGAGCGGCTCAAAGGCGAGTATCCGTCGAATTCGTTGCCGATGCAGTTCGTGCTGCTGCAAGAGGGAAACCACGGCCTTTATCTGGCTGCGGAAGACCCGCAGGCGCTGTTCAAGATCTTCGAGATTGAAGTCGGGAAAGACTTCCGCGTAATCACGCGCGCGTCGGACATGGGCGTGCCCGGGCGCGACTGGCGGCCGCCGTACACGTTCGCCATCGGCGAATACGACGGCGGGTGGATGCAGGGCTGCAAGCGGTACCGGGCTTGGGCGCAGGCTAATGCGCCATGGCTGCGCAAGGGCCTGCTGGCGCAACGCGGCGACGTACCGGAGCCGATCAAAAACGTCTGTGCGTGGCTACTGAGCGGAGGGACGTCCGGAGAGGCCGTGCCGGCAGTGAAGCAGTTCGCGGAGGCCGTGAAGGCGCCCGTGGGCGTGCATTGGTATAACTGGCACGCCATTCCGTTTGACGTCCAGTACCCGAACTACTTCCCGACGAAGGCGGGTTTTGCGGAAGGCGTCGCCGAATTGACGCGGATGGGCGTCGTGGTGATGCCGTACATCAACGCGCGGCTCTGGGACACCGGTAACGAGAACTTCGTGGAAGCGAAGCCCTTCGCAACGAAGGACGAAGACGGCGACGTCACGATCGAGGAGTACGGTTCGGGCGCCAAGCTGGCGGTGATGTGCCCGACGCAGAAGTTCTGGCAGGACAAAGTGGGCGAGATCATCCGGCGGCTGGGCGAGGAGTGCGGGGTCAACGCGGTCTACATGGACCAGATCGCGTCGGCGCCGCCGCGGGTGTGCTTCGACTCGACGCACGGGCATTCGGCCGGGTCGGGAGAGTGGTGGGTCGGTGGCTACCGGGACATGCTCACGCCCATCAAGGCGTGGTGCACGAGCGGGGGCAGGTCTATTGGTCTTACGACCGAGAATGATGCGGAACCTTACATGGACAATGTGGACGCGCATTTGATCTGGACACCCCGCAGCGAGAACGACATCCCGATGATGACGGCCGTCTACAGCGGGTACACGCTGTACTTCGCGAGCAACCGGGCGTTCTTCGACGACGTGTCGTACTGCCTGTGCCAGGCCCGAGACTTTACGTGGGGAACGCAACTGGGCTGGGACGGCGCGGACATCTTGAAACCAGAGCACGCGGCGAAGCTCGAGATGATCGCCCGGCTGGCGCGTCTCCGCGCCAAGGCGCTTGACTACTTTGTCTATGGCGAGTTGCTCGAGGTCCTCAACCCTACCAACGACGTGCCCCTGCTTGTCGGCAAGTGGAACACGCCCAAGGGCGATGCCGAGGTGAAGGCGCCCGCGGTCCACGGGGCGCTTTGGCGCGGGCGCGACGGGTCGCGGGCTGTTGTCCTGGCCAATGCGGATATCGAGGCGCGGCCATTTGCCTTTGAAGTGGACGGGGCGCCGCACACCGTGGAGGTACCAGCCCGGGACGGAGTGGTGCAGGTGCTGAAGTAAGGAAACACTTCGGCGGGCCAAGTGGACGTCGTGGACACTGTGGACGCCGTGGACGTTGTGGACGTTATGGATAGTGTTTGGGGTTAGGCCTTCTTTATTTCCATGAAGTTTCTGATGATGCGTTTGCCGCAGGTCGTCAGGATGCTTTCGGGGTGGAACTGGACGCCCCAGATGGGGTATTGCTTGTGCGCGACACCCATGATGACCGGCTCCTGTTGCCCTGCGTCCTCGGTTTCGGCGGTGATCTCGAGGCAGTCGGGGCATGTCTCGCGCTTGATGACGAGGGAGTGGTAGCGGGTTGCTGTGAATGGGTTTTCGACGCCTTCGAAGAGGCGGTTGCCGTTGTGGCGGATGGTGCTGACTTTGCCGTGCATGATCTTCCCGGCACGGACCACGTCGCCGCCGAACACGTCGCCAATGGACTGGTGGCCGAGGCACACGCCGAGCGTGGGGATCTCCGGGCCGAGCTCGCGGATCACGTCGCGCGATATGCCCGCCTCCTTGGGCGTACACGGGCCGGGCGACACGACGATCCGGTCCGGCTTGAGCGCGCGGACGCCGGCGACGTCGATGGCGTCGTTGCGGTATACGCGGATGTCGGGATCGATCTCGCCGAAATATTGGACGAGGTTGTACGTAAACGAGTCGTAGTTGTCGATGATGACGATCATGACTGTAATCCTTTCTCGGCGAAATCGACCGCGCGGAACAGTGCCTTGGCCTTGTTGACGGTTTCATCGTACTCGCGCTCGGGATCGCTGTCGTAGACGATCCCGGCCCCGGCCTGGATATAGGCGACGTTATCTTTCACGACCATGGTGCGGATCACGATGCAGGTATCCATGGCGCCGGAGAAACTGATGTAGCCGCACCCGCCGGCGTACGGCCCTCGGCGTGACGGTTCGAGTTCGTCGATGATCTGCATGGCACGGATTTTCGGGGCGCCGCTCACCGTACCCGCGGGGAACGTGGCGGCGATTGCCGAATAGGCGTCGCAGCCTTTTTTGAGGGCGCCGGTGACCTCGCTGACGATGTGCATCACGTGCGAGTATCTCTCAACCACCATGGTTCGCGACGGCACGGGCGCCACGGTGCCGGGCTCGCTGACCCTGCCCACGTCGTTGCGGCCGAGATCGACGAGCATGATGTGCTCGGCGCGCTCCTTTTCGTCGGCCATGAGGTCTTTTTCGAACTGGGCGTCTTCATCGGGCGTTGCACCGCGGGGACGCGTGCCGGCGATGGGCCGCACCATGCATGTGCCGTTCTTGACCTGCGTCATGACCTCGGGGCTCGAACCGATGAGGGTGACGTCGGGATACGTGACGAGCGTCATGTACGGCGAGGGGTTGATGCAACGCAACGCCCTGTACAGGTTGATCGGGCTGGCGTAAACAGTGCGCTCGAACCGCTGCGAGAGGACCACCTGGAAAATGTCGCCCGCGCAGATGTATTCCTTGGCTTTGCGCACCGCCGAGCAGAACTCGTCGCGGGAGAAATTGGATCTGGGCTCCTGCTCGACCTGTCCGCTGTGAACGCGTTCGCTCGAGACGACCAGTGGCCCCCGCAGGGTTCGCTGGAGGTCGTCGATTTTTCGGATGGCCTCGTTGTAAGCGGCGTCGACACTTCCGCGGACGTGGGCGTTGGACACGATCTTGAGCTTGTTGTTGACGTGGTCGAAGATGAGGATGGTGTCGGTGACCATGAAATAGAGGTCGGGCAGGTTGAGCGGGTCGGGATTTTTATCGGGCAGCGTCTCGAAGAATCGCTCCTGGTCGTACGAGATGTAACCGACGGCGCCCCCGTGAAACTCCGGAATCCCGTCGACGCGGACCGGCTTGTATCCCGCCATGAGTTTTCGCAACTCGCCCAGCGGGTCGGCCGATTCGTACGTGCCGAGCCGGCCCTCGCGCACCAGTTCAACTTTTGTTCCTTTTGACTTGAAAATCGTTGCTGGGTTGGCGCCGAGGAACGAGTACCGGCCGAGAGTGTCGGCTTTTTCCACGCTTTCGAGCAGGAACGAGTAGGGCTGGCCTTTTGCGATTTTCATGTAGGCGGTCACCGGCGTTTCAAGGTCCGCCAGGATTTCTTTATAAACCGGCACCAGCGCGTGCGGCCGCGCCAGTTTCCGGAATTCATCCAACGTTGGGTAAATCATTTTTCCTCTCCCTTTTTTGCCTTTGCTTCATGGGACCATTGGGACAATTGAGACGATTGGGACAATTGGGATAATCAACTCTGTGCGACGCCGTCGCCGTCGAGCGTGAGGGCGCCGTTGGATTGGACTTTTCTGTAAAAACAACTGGTCTCGTTGGTGTGGCAGGTCGGTCCCGCCGGCCGGCACTTCAGGACGAGCGCGTCGGCATCGCAATCGCAGCGAATTTCCTCGACCACAAGGGAATTGCCCGACGTCTCGCCCTTGCGCCAGAGCTTTTGCCTGGAGCGCGACCAGAAACACGCCTTGCCCTCTGTCAGGGTGAGGTCGAGCGATTCGGCGTTCATGTATCCCACCATGAGGACTTGACCGGTCTCGGCATCCTGGACCACGGACACAACCAGCCCGTTGCTGTCAAACTTGATTATGTCGCGTAAATTCATTGGATCGATCTCCTGAATGCGAAAAGCGTGAAAAAAACGGGGGAAAAAGAATCGCCGGCTTGCTATTCGCGGGCCGGGATCAGCGGTGGGACATGCGACGCCATCGACAATCGTAGCGCGCAGTACGTTTGCGCGTCGTCGGCTGTGGCATCGCTATTCTCCTCGAAAGTTCCTTACGCGCGCGGGTACGCACGTCTTGGCTAGCATCGCACAGGCACACCATGATTTGCAAGAAAATCTTTGGCTTGGCGGATAGTGAACTCCTGAAAGTGGAAGATCGAGGCGGCCAGGGCGGCGTCGGCGCCTCCTTCCTGCAACGCGGCCCGCAGATGTTCAAGGTTGCCCGCGCCGCCGCTGGCAATCACCGGCACCCCCACCGCATCAGCGATGGCCCGGGTGAGCGGGATATCATAGCCATTTTTGGTGCCATCGCAATCCATCGAGGTCACGAGGATTTCGCCGGCCCCCCTGCGCTCGGCTTCCCTGGCCCACTCGACCGGCTCGAGATCGGTCGGCCTGCCTCCGCCCCTGCCGCCGTGGCTCTTGACGATGTAACTGCCGTCAGGCATTCGTTTTGCATCAATCGCGACCACGATGCACTGCGACC
>JAPLKX010000224.1 GCA_026387845.1 Candidatus Hydrogenedentota bacterium
ATTTCTCGTCCACCCTCGCCGAGAAACAGAGCCGGATCGAAGAACTTGAAGCTGATATCGGCGATTACGGAAAACGCATCGGCGACCACAAGGTCCAACTCCAGTCGTTGCTGCGCGAACTCGACAAGCTGCGTGCCGAACAGGTCGACGCCGTCGCCGAGGTCATCACCTCGCGCGAAGAAAAAGAACTGGCCGACACGCTGTCCGGCATCGCGCAGGATGGCACCGCCGAAGAACTCCAGCGGCTGCGCCAGTTGCGACAGGAAGTAAAAGCCGAAGCACGAATCTCCAGAGAACTCGCCGGAACCGACACCAAGGTCCAGGAAGCCGAGTTTATGGAGTTCGCCCGGACCTCGCAGTCCGACTCGGAGTTTGACGCGCTGATCGGCCTCGCGGCTACCGTCGAAAAACCCGCGGCCACTGCGCCCGTGCAGGAAAAACCCGCGGCACTGCCGGAATAAGTGCGCGAAGACGCGCAAGCGCGCGAAGACGCGTAAGCGCGCGAAGACGCGCGACGGCCCGCCGCATCAGACGAAAGGAGAATCCAATGTCCGCAATTTCTGCTGTGAAAATCCGCGCCTTGGTGGTCGTAACATGCTTGTTGTGCGTCTCGCTTTACCCGCCGGCGGTCTTGGCGGCCGACGTGCCGTCGTTTTCCCTGGCTTGGAGCGAATACCCGTCCTGGAGCGCGTTCGGCGTCGCCCACGAGGTCAAGCTGATCAACGGCAAAGAAGGCCAGCTTGGGCCGATCGAAGAGAAGTACAAAGTCGACATCGTGCTCAAAGAGGCCGAATACGACCCATGCCTGTCCATGTACGGCGCCGGACAATGCGATGCCGTCTGCATCACCAACATGGACATCCTCAGCCCGTCCCTGTCCCGGGCCGGCGTCGCCATCCTGCCCACCTCGACCAGTTTTGGGGCCGACGCCCTCATCGTGAGCAAGGCCGTGGCGGACGTCGATCAACTAAAGAACTTTAAGGTGCGCGGGCTGGCGTTGAGCGTGTCCGAGTACTGTTTTGCGAGAAACCTCGAGATCCTCGGCAAGGACCCGAGACAGTACCAGTTCGTAAACATGGACCCGGGCGCCGCCGCGCTTGCCATGCAGCAGCGCCAGCAAGGGTTTGACGCCATCATCGTGTGGAACCCGTTCGTACTCGACACACTCAACAAGCGAAAAGACTGCCGCGTGCTCTTCGACTCCACAACCATCCCCGGCGAGATTATCGACATGGTCGTCGTCGGCAAGAAAAGCCTCGAAAAACCCGGCGGCAAACAGTTCGCACTGGCCGTCATCGACGCGTATTACCAACTCAATAAGCGGCTCAACAACCCCGCCACACGCGACGACACCCTGATCGCACTCGGCGAAAAATTCTCAAACCTGGACCTCGCGTCGATGCGCAAAGTCGTCCAGCAAACCAAATTCTACGGCACCCCCGCCGAAGGCATCGGCATCTACACCGGAGACGCGCTCAAGGACACCATGAAAAAAGTAGTCAAGTTCTGCGTCGACCACCAAATGGTCCAGGAGCCGCCCGTGGTGGCTTACGGACCGGCAACGGCCGGCGCCTCGCTCCGGTTTGATCCTTCGTTCATGCAGGAAGTGGCCGGCGCGGCCAAGTAAAATTACGCTGGAGTCGGCAGATCAGTGATACGGCAGGCAATCGGCAATAGATGGATGTTGGCGCTGGGGGTGGTTTCCGTCGTCGCGTTGCTGGGCGGTTACGCCGCGCTTTCCCATCACCAGCACCAGATCAATCCCGACGACAGAACCATCCCCACGTGGTCGCAGCTCAAAGACGGCTTCGTGAAGATCGTCGGGGTCAACGCCCGCAGTGACGAGCGTTGGCTGGTCGTCGATGCCAAGGCCACGGGCAAGCGCCTGTTCCTCGGGCTGCTGTGCGGCGTCGGCGGCGCGATGGTGCTGGGCATGATGATGGGTTGCCTGGCGCCGGTCGAGGCCGTGCTTCACCCGCCGCTTGCCATGCTCGCCAAACTGCCGCCCACCGCCATGCTGGCCGTCTTTTTCGTCCTGGTCGGCACCGATACCAACATGTACGTCGCCATGATCGCCTTCGGCGTGCTGCCTTCGCTCGCACAGTCCGTGTACTTGGCGGTCAAAGACGTGCCCGACGAGTTCCTCTACAAAGCCTACACACTCGGCGCATCCCATATCGAGGTCGTCTGGAACGTCGTGTTCCGCCAAGTCATGCCGAGACTCATCGACTCCATCCGCCTCCAACTCGGCCCCGCCATGGTCTACCTGATCGCCGCCGAGATGGTGGTCGGCGATGTCGGGTTCGGCTACCGCATAAGGCTCCAGTCCAAGCTGCTCAACATGGACGTCGTCTACCCGTACCTCGTCATTCTCGCCGTGTTCGGCTTCTCCATGGATTACGCCCTGCTCAAGCTGCAGCGGAAAATCTGCCCATGGTGCTCCTATGACAAGTGAAGCATACAAAGACCGCCTCGTGTTGACCATCCAAGGCATCAATCACTGGTTTGGACGGCACAAGGTCCTTCACGACGTCAACCTCGACATCGTTCGCGGCGAGATCGTCGGGGTTGTCGGCCCCAGCGGCTGCGGCAAATCCACGTTGTTCAGGGCGATCGTTGGTACGCATCCTCCGTGCAGCGGCGAGATCCGGGTCTGCTCGGGCGAAGGCGTCGGCGCCATCGTACGCGGCCCGGGCAGGGACAGGGGCATCGTCTACCAGCAATACTCGCTGTTTCCCTTCCTCACCGCCCAGGAAAACGTCGCGTTCGGCCTGATGGTCGACGAAAGCAGCATCCCGTGGCGCCTCCTGATGTACCCGAAATGGCGCAAAATGCGCGCGCGCCACATGAAGCAGGCCGCGGAATTCCTCGAGCGCGTCGACCTCGCCCAAGCCATGCGCCTCTACCCCGGCAACATGTCCGGCGGGATGCGCCAGCGTGTCGCGGTCGCCCAGGCCCTCATCATGAAGCCCGAAATCATCCTGCTCGACGAACCGTTC
>JAPLKX010000469.1 GCA_026387845.1 Candidatus Hydrogenedentota bacterium
CGAGGCTTCCGCCGCGGATAAGCCCCTGTTCCTGGAGCATCTTAACCTCGCGCAGGAAACAGAACGTCCGGGCGGGGGCGATCTCTTTTTCGAAAGTTTCCGGCGTAATCGTAATGGATGCGTATTGCGTGCCGATGGCGACGTGGTCGTAGGCGATCGTCATGGTCATCCTGAACTCGTCCGACGGCAGGACGCTCAGGGTGACGTCTTCATAGCGGTAGAACACGGGCTGGGTGATGTTGATGTATTTTCGGTTTGCCGGCTGAACGACGAGGCCCGCTTTTTTCAGCGCCAGGAGGAACGGGTGGGAACTCCCGTCGCCGTTGGGAATTTCCGGCCCATCCAGTTCAATGGCGATGTTGTCGATGTCGAGACCGTAAATGGCCGCCAGGATATGCTCGACCGTATGGACCTTGGCCCCGTTGAGGCCGATGGTTGTTCCTCGAGAGACGTCGATGACATGGTCGATGTCGGCCTGGATCGCGGGCTTATTGGGCAGGTCCGCCCGGTAGAAAACAACGCCCGAGTTCACCGGCGCCGGCTTGAACGTCATCGTGGTCAAACTGCCCGTGTGCAGGCCGATTCCAGAAAAGGAAGTCTCTTTAGCTATGGTCCGCTGCTTTTCCATACAATTGCTTTTCCAGCTCTTGGACGCGCTGCTCGAGCACCTTGGCTTGGTGCAAGAGGTCCGGCAAACGCCTGGTGGCGGCGAGTATGCGCAACGAGGTCTTATGGTCCATGGCCGGGTATCCCGAAACCACCTGCCCAGCCCCAATGGGTCCGAATACCGTCGCTCGTCCCGCTAACGTGGCCCCATCGCCTATTTGGACATGGTCGGCGATGGCCACTTGCCCGCCGATCGTAACATGGTTACCAATCACCGCACTGCCGGCCACGCCGGTCATCCCGGATATAACGCAGTGCTCGCCAATCTGCACATTGTGGCCTATCTGGACGAGATTATCAATTTTTGTGCCACGTCCAACTACAGTGCTTCCAAACGTGGCGCGGTCGACGGCCGAATTGCTGCCGATCTCCACGTCGTCGCCTATCACGACATCGCCCACTTGCGGCACTTTAGCCCAAACAGGCCCCATTGGAGCAAACCCAAACCCGTCTGTCCCGATCATTGCCCCGGAGTGAATAATACACCGATCACCTATCCGTGTCCCCTCACGGATTACAACATTGGGATAGATTACCGTATTCTCGCCCAGAGTGCAACCATGACCAATATAAACCCCCGCATATAATACGCTGCCCCGGCCAATGCGCACGTTGTCCGCAATACGAACATACGCATCCAGCGCCACACCCTGGCCCAGTTCGACGTTCTCCCCAAGCACGGCGGTCGGGCTGATGCCGGTTGGATGGCATGGGGGCGTCTGGACATATTCCTGAATGACGCGCACAAATGCCAAATAGGGGTTGGCAACCTGGATTATTGGTCCTTTCCATTCCTGAATTTCGGGAGAAACCAGAACTGCGGAGGCTTCGGAACTCTCGAGGAATGGGACATACTGCCTGTTCCCGATGAAACTAAGGTCGCCGGGTTTTGCCTGTTTAATGCCATTGACCCCGGTGATACGAACTGTGGGATCGCCGATAACGGCGCCACCCACCAGTTCGGCTATCTCACCTACCGACTTGTTCATATACCACGCCGCGCACAAGCGCGCCGATTGCCAACCGGAATGGAGGTCGGGAACCGGCCCAGTTAATGGCGTCCGTTGCCGCTATTTTGGGGTTCCGTTGAGATGATCGATGACTTTCCGGGAAATGTCAATTGCGGGCGCAAAGAAAAGCGTGCTTGTACCTTTACTGCCATCGATGATGAGGTGATAGTTTTCAGCATCGCCGATTTTCTGAACGGCGTCGTCGATATCGCCAAAGAACCGTTTCATCAACCGGCGCTCTCGGTCGTCTACTTCGGCCTGTTTTGTCTGAACCTTGGTCTGGTATTCCATAAGTTGTTTTTGCAAGGCCATTTCGCGTTCTTCACGCTCAGTGCTTGACAGGGTGTCTCGTTCTTTGTCGTAAGTTTCTTTTGCTGTCTGGAGATCTGCGGAAAGCTTGTCGATCTCTTTGTTTTCGGTTTCGACGTCGGACTCGAGTTTTTTTCTTTCGGCGGTGACTTTGTTGTAACCCTGTATGACCGCCCGCCGGTCCACGATGCCGATTTTGTATTGAGAGACGGCGGCTGGGGCCTGTACGGCCGGGGCGGGCTTCTTCGCTTCGTTATTCTGGGCGAATGCCGGGCCCGTGAATCCAATGAGGCAAGCGGCGGCAATAGCCCCGCCAATCAACAGTCTGCGAACGTCCACGTAGAATTTCCTCTCTTCCTACCGCAGGAACTCCGACAACGCCCCCCGTGGTACGGCCGTTGCCGTTACGGTTTTACATCCACCTGCAAAGTAAAGGGAAAGTATAGCACTACGCCCTGGTGTTTTCCAATAGGAACGACTTTCATCCCGCGTAAACAAAGCGCGCTGGATGTCTAGAAGCTGAAGCCGGTGCTGAGGTGCAGCCGGCCGGTGCCCTGGTAGTCTTCGGGGTTAATGGGAACAGCGTAATCAACACGGACCGGGCCAAGCCGCGGCACATCCGCGCCGAAGCCAATCCCGGCGCTGTACTTGATCGCGCCAAGATCGAAGTCGCCCGTTTCTTTCCACACGCCGCCGGCGTCAACAAATGTGTAGAGCCGGAATACGTCCGTGAGCTTGTACCGGACTTCGACATTGTTGAGCAGCCGGAGTTCACCGCCGATCGGCTCTTTCTCGTCATCGAACAGCCACATTCTCCGTGCCCTGGGCCCGATATCTCGTGACTCGTACCCACGGACGGTGCTGCTGCCGCCGGCAAAAAACCTCTCCGAGATTGGCACCCAGTCCGAACTGCCGTAAGGGACTACCAGCCCCTCGCTGGTGCGGTAGGAGAGGACCAGGCGGTTATCCTTGCGCAGCGGGAAATACCATTTCGACTCGTGTTCGAACTTCAGGAACTCGTTGTCGCCGCCGAAACCGCCCACCGTCCCGGCGAGGATGTGCTTGCTGCCGGTGGCGGCGTCGGCGCTGTTGAACGTGCTGTCCCG
>JAPLKX010000149.1 GCA_026387845.1 Candidatus Hydrogenedentota bacterium
TGCGGCCAATGTAGAAGCGGCATCTTGCCGCTTGCGGTCTCGCTGCGTCGCATCAAGAGACCCACCGTGTTCACACCAAGACCCCGGGATGGCGGAATGGCCTGCCTTTACAAGCCCAATCAAGAACTCGCTTCGAGGTGACAGAGCCTTACGTGCGGATTTTGGATTCGGCGCATCGGTTGATTCTCCCCCGGCTATCGTCTATAATTCGATCACGGTTCCGGAATAGGCGCGGAGGTTAAACGGGGCCGCCGCAATTGAAAAATCACGTGGGGATGTAGCTCAGTTGGGAGAGCGCATGACTGGCAGTCATGAGGTCGACGGTTCGATCCCGTTCATCTCCACCAAATAAAAATGAATCGCAGCCCCGGCTGGTTTGCCGGGGCTGTTTTTCCATGTCTTCCAAAACGAGAAACGGCCCCGGAAATGAATTCCGGGGCCGCAATTTCGATTTCAGGGTTACTCGCGCCGGCCTCTCACGGCCTGGCCAACCGTCAGGCAAGCTATTGCGACCGCCACGGGTACTAAATCAATTCGGTTCTTGTTCATCAGGTCGCGAATTTGCTCCCCGCTTCCTTCAGACCCCGTCTCGGCCTGGTGGACCTCGGCGACGCCCTTGCGGTTCGCTACCACGTCACCTCCATCAGGTTGTGCAGGGGACTTCCACCCCCAAGCAGTCAGTCATGCTCGGCATACAAAAAGTGCCTCGCCCGCAACCGCGGGCGAGGCGTTTGGTTTGAGGTTTAAAAGCTTACTGGTAGCAGCCCATGCCGTCAAAAGGCAGGACATCGGGGGTGACGACGATTTCGGAGGTGAATACCTGCGTGCCGAACGTCAACTCGACGAAGTAGGCGGTCCAGCCTTGGGCCGGCGGCGGGCAGTAACCGACGTACACGTTGTTGGAACCATACAGATCCGAGCTGGTGTAGATCGGACCGACGGTTTCAAGACGGAAATCGCGCCCGTTGGGGTTGGTGGCCTGCCACAGCTTGACGGAGTTCGGTGTGCTGTTGGCCGTGACGACGATCTGGCCATACCCGTCAACATACCAGGAGTACGTGGGGTTGGACGAGCCGCTCATCATGTTCGCGCCCCACTGCAGGATGCCGAGCAGGTTGTTGTAGTCATCCAGCACGCCTTCCATGTAGTGGTCCTTGTTAGGCATGTAGCGGAGCCAGTACTGGCCCGGAAGCTCGTGCAGGTAGTAGCGCGAGGAATCCGGAAGGAAGAACTGGTCGCCGGAGGCGTTGACGATGAACTTGGGCATGGTGAACTTGTTGATCTTGGTGTAGGGGTCGACGATGTTGGCCAGGTCAGAGACGGCCCACGGGTCGTTGTGGCAGCGGCAGAACAAGTCAAAGTCGACATAGTCCTGGATCGCGCTCGAGTACCCGCCGTAGGATTCCCAGTGATGCTCGACCTGTTCGGGGAGTTTGAACACGTCGATGACGATGGGCAGGATCCATTTCACACGCGGGTCGACAGAGGTGGTGAGCCACGTGGCCCAGCCGCGCTTCGATGCGCCGATCACAAGGAAATCGTCGAGGGACTTGTCCTGTTTCTGAATGAGATCCATGCCCTTGACGGCGGCCTTGGTCATCGCGACGTGCACGGGCCATGTCATGTCGTGCGTGACGAGGGCTTTGTCCAAACTGTAGGCGAGAATCTCGTCTTCAGTCCTCTGGTTGCCGGGTTCATCCGTGAAGTAGAGGGGCTGGTTCGGTATCTGGTCGATCTGGGCATAAGTCACGCCCAGCGCAATGCACACCAGCGCAATCGTGCTGTCCGGGCTGGGACCCGAGGTCGGGTTGCTCCCGCCGTTGACGAGGTAAATCACGTCATCGCCGCGGAACCACGGGACCGCCATGACCATGTCGTGCGTCCACAGCGGCCGGTCGACCTCAGAGGACGAGCGCCAGGTCTGCGACGTCAGGTTGAGCTGGTAACCGGTCCAGCCCACGTGGGTACCGGAGTTGAACATGTACCCCGTCGAGGATGCGTCATATTTGGCGACGTAGTTGGCCAACGCGTTTGCGGAGGTCACCGTACTGGGCCGGAACATGGCGCTCACAGTCTTGTTGGCGGTGACATACCACGAGTAGGGGTTTGGTTTCCCGGCCATTTCGCCTTCCCACCGATCGAATACCCAGCCGGCGGCGGGCGTGGCCCGAATCGTGCATCTCGAGAACAACCCGTAGCTGTTGGCGCCAACACCCGGAGACACGGTGCCTTCGCCGATCTTCGACATCGTGACGTAGTATGCGCTTGCGGGGGCGGCAACGAGCACTACCAGGGCAACTGCAATGCCTAATACAAGTACGTGCTTCATTTCTCTCTCCTCCTCGTTGTAATATAAACCGTTACTTCGTTATCGCCAGACCTTCAAAATCTGATGGATGTGTATTTAACGGCTTATGGTTTTCCCTCCTTTACTGTTGGTTGTGGACCCATTTCCACATTCGTCGACGCGCCCAGTGGTCGACATGTACAGATACGCAAAACGCAGAGGGATTTTAGCGCTGTTTGC
>JAPLKX010000064.1 GCA_026387845.1 Candidatus Hydrogenedentota bacterium
ACGCCCGAATTCAAACGGCTTCTCCCATTGATCAAATGAGGTACGGCAGGGTTGTGCTACCAAGCTGTCTCTGAGCCGAGTAAGGGACATAAGAGACTAAAGGGACCTAAAGCGCTCGACGTTTCCGGCTATTGTAGGTCCCATCTCTGAATGGGACCGGGCGGCGTTTCAACAGGAGGATGCATGAACCCATTTTTGCTTGTTACATTTGCCACTGTTTGCGCATTTTGTTTTTCCGCGGCGGCAGTTCGTGTTACCGCCTTCGATGATGACGGCGCCATCACGGTCGACGGCAAGCGCGTGTTCATCATCGGCTCGTACGCCGCGGCAAAATCCGACCGCCCCTACGCCGAACTCGCGGAAGCCGGGTTCAACCTCGTCAACGCCGGCCCGGATAAACTCGACGCCGCGAACGAAGCCGGTCTCATGACGTGGACGTCCGTCGGCGCCATCAAGCTCGATGCGGGAAAAGACGAGAGCATCCAGGCACTGACCGCCGCCGTAAACCGCGTCAAAGACCACCCGTCACTCGCGTTTCTCGAAACGGTCGACGAACCTGCCTGGACCTACATGAAAACCGAGGCACGCGTGCCCCCGCAGGCGTTCGCCGAAGCCTATCCCATCATCAAGCAGGCCGACCCAAACCACCTGCTCTACATGAACCAGGCGCCCACCAACCTCGTCAAAACGCTCCAAGCCTACAACGCCGGAACCGACATCGTCGCCTGCGACATCTATCCCGTCAACCCCGGCGGCCTCCAGCCCATGTTCGCCCTGTTCCCCGACGGTAACCAGGGCGACCTCAACAACGAACACATCAGCCAGGTCGGCCAGTACGTCGACAAAATGCGCCTCGTCACCGGGCCAAACCGGCCCCTGTTCATGGTGCTACAGGCGTTCGCCTGGCAGGACCTCAACGACGAACTCCCCTTAAACGAGCGCCGCGAAGAGAAGGTGCTCTACCCCACCTACGCACAATCCCGCTTCATGGCGTTCCAGGCGATCATCAAAGGCGCCAACGGCATCCTCTACTGGGGAAGCCACACCATGCCCCAGCCCTCACAAACATGGACTGACATCAAACGCGTCGTCCGCGAGATTGCCGACCTCGCACCCGTCCTGGCCGAGCGTTCCGCGCAAGTCACCGTGGGCATCGATTATCAGGAGATGGGCCACTCCGTCGACGACGGCGTCCAGACGCTCGCCAAACAACACGACGGCAAGCTCTACCTCTTTACGTGCAACGCCGACAAAAACATCTGCAAAGCCACCTTATCCGGCCTGGGCGACTGGACCAACTGCGCCGCATTCAATGAGAACCGTACGCTCCCGGTTGATGGCGGCGCAATCACCGACACTTGGCGCCGGTTCGAAGTGCATATTTACGAGTTGACGAAGTAGCGAAGAACGGGGTCTGACGCCTTTCCAGCAGTTCGAAAAGGCGTTTCCGGCAGTTTGGAAACGTGTCTGTCAAAATCCCGGGGGGATTTGACAATTGTCAGCCCCGGGTAGCCCCCGACCGCGCAACGGTCGGCAGCTACCCGGGGTAGCAAACCGCACCTACACAAAGAACCCCGACCAGTCCCGGCAACGTCTCCCTTTTCCAGAGCCGCTTTCCAGTCCGCGAGCGTCTTCTCAACGGCCTTTTGGTCCTTGGCGGCGCCGCCCATCGTCGCGCAACCGGCAATAAGAGCCGCCATCAACCCCGCGGCCAGCAGTTTCGTCACAAAACCTTTACGCATCAGTCGCTCCTCCTTCTCGTTGAGAACAGGCGCGCCCGGGCAACCGGCCCACGCGTGACTGCTCGACTTTGGCACAGAATACCTGATTGGCATTACAGCTTCAAGGCAGGCCGCGTAGAATGTCAGCAGCGCGCTCGGCGTTTGACAGACGCCCACGGCTGATTTACCATCCCATAGCCGAAGGAATAGCCAGATGCGGTTGTCCGTCATAATGCCTGTGTATAACGAAGCGGCCACGGTGGCCAAAGCGGTCGAGCGCGTGCGCGCCGCCGCGCCCGACTGCGAGATTATCGTGGTCGACGACGGATCTACCGACGGCACGGCACGGCAACTTGACGCGTCCCTCCCGCAAAACAACCTCAAGGTCGTGCAACACACCGTCAACCGCGGCAAAGGCGCCGCGCTCCGCACGGGTTTCAGCGCGGCTTCAGGCGACGTTATCCTGATCCAGGACGCCGACCTCGAATACAGCCCGCTGGACTATCCCCGCCTCCTCGAGCCGATCCTCAACAACGAGGCCGACGTCGTCTACGGCAGCCGGTTCCTCGGCGGGCCGCACCGCGTCCTGTTCTTCTGGCACTACGTCGGCAACAAGTTCCTCACCTTGCTCTCGAACATGCTCACCAACCTCAACCTCACCGACATGGAAACCGGCTACAAAGTGTTCCGCAGGGAAGTCATCCAATCGATCCGCCTCAAATCAAATCGATTCGGGTTCGAACCCGAAGTCACCGCAAAAGTCGCACGAAAAAAATGGCGCGTCTACGAAGTGCCTGTCCAATACCATGGCCGAACCTACGATCAAGGCAAAAAAATCACCTGGAAAGACGGCGCTCTCGCCGCCTTTTACATCATCTGGTACAGGTTCTTTTAAACGCAATAAAAACAGCAGGCGAGACGCCTGCACCACAATTGACGCTTTACGAATCGAAGACTGTATGGAGTGCGAGAGCTTGCTCTCGCTTTCCATTGAGGAAGGATTTCTGCCTGAGAGGAGGCTCCTGTATGCGCGCTGTGTCCATTTTCTCCTTGGTTCTCCTACCGGTTTTCGCTGCTGACGCCGCTGATGTTAGCGGCTCGAAAGTGGAGTTTCGTCCTCACCGCATCGGCACGTATCGCGGCGAAGCGTGCGGCGTCGGCGATTTCAACAACGACTCGAAGCTCGACATCGTCGCCCTGCCATACCTCTACCTCGCCCCGGAGTTCCAGCCGCTGAAAATCGCCGAGGTCGCCGGCGAGGTCGGCGAAGACGGCAAAGGCTACAGAGACGACTTTATGAACATCCCGCTCGACGTGGACGGCGACGGCCGCCTCGATCTCGTCACCTGCTCGTGGTTCGCCAAGAAAACCGAATGGCTGCGCAACACCGGCGAGCCCGGCCCCATCTGGCCGCGCAACCTCGTCGACGAAAACGGCAACTTCGAGTGCGGCGAACTCGTGGATATCGACGGCGACGGAAAACCCCTCGAAATACTCCCCTCCGTCGTCGATACGCGCTGGTACGAAAAATCCGGCAACGGCTTGATCAAGCACATCGTCTGCCCCAAAACCATGGAATGGGGTACGGGCTGCGGCGATATCAACGGCGATGGCCGGCCCGACCTCATCCGGCCCGTCGCATGGTTCGAGGCGCCCGCCGACCCGCGCGCCGCCGACTGGAAAGAGCACCCTATCGCTATCGGCAGCCTCGAAGAAGGCAAGGCCGCGCACACCCCCCAGATTCTCGTTTACGACGTCAACGCCGACGGGCTCAACGACCTCGTCACCAGCAACGCACACGGATACGGTATCTTCTGGTACGAACAAACCCGCCGTGACAACGAAATCACCTTCAAGCAGCACCTGATCGACAAGTCCTGGGCGCAGCCGCACAGCCTCGCTCTCGCCGACATCGACAACGACGGCGACCTCGACCTCGTCACCGGAAAGCGGTTCATGGCGCACAACGGCGGCGACCCCGGCGATTCCGATCCGCCCGGCGTCTACTGGTACGAGCTGAAACGCGGGCCGAATCCGGAATGGATCAAGCACATCATCTCCTACAACGAAGGGATCGGCTCCGGCATGAACATCATCGCCGAAGACCTCGACGCCGACGGCGATATCGACATCATCGTCACCGGCAAATGGGGCGGCCCCGTCTGGTTTGAAAACATCCGCGGAGACAAATGAAAACGCGGCTCTTTACCGCGTCAATCTAAAATGCAGCGGCATGTCTTGCCACCCCGGGCAAAGCACCGCCGTCAGCAGCACCGGAATTCCCTCAAAATCACGCGCGCGGTACAGGCCCGTTACGCACTCCGCCTGGCTCTCAGCCACAACTACCCCCTTAAACCGCGACTTCTGCGAGAAATACACCGGGAAATACACCCGCGTCGGCTTGCCTTGTTCAGCCTGACGCAGCTCCGCCGTCACGGATCGCGTAAAATCCCATTGGGCGTCTTCCGTCTCGTACGCGAACGTCAGCGCCACACTCTCATTGCGCGGCCCCGGCTCGAGTTCCACAACCAGGTACTCCGTCTGCGTCGACGCGCCACTCGGATCAGGTTCGGCAAAACCCAGCGGCTTCAACACCACACGCCCGTCTCCCGCGGTTTCCCGCCGCGCTTCCATCCGCTCGACCGGCGCCGCGGCCGTCGTCCGCAGCAGTTCCCACACGCGCAGGTCCTGGTAAGCCCGCAACGCCCACAACGGCGCGGACGTCGCCGCCACCGCGATTAACGCAAACACCCCCGCGTTAAACCCGTACCGCCGCCACAAAATCCGATCCCCAAACATAGGCTTGCCCGTCTTCACTCTCTCCCGCAACGCACCCGCCGCGTCACAGCCCCGCTGCACAAGAAAACCCGCCGCAAGGTACGAAACAATCTGCATGTGGAAACAGTGCCTCACACTGAACCGAAGCGACGGGTAACCCGCGAACCAGCCCAGCAGAAACAGCGCCGTGATACCCAGACGAAGGTCGTACGCCCCGAGCAGCAATAAGGCCAGCGCCATCGCGTACCGCCCGTGCGTCAACAATACCCCCGTCACCGCGCCATACCCCCGGTAAAACAGCCGCGCACCACCGTTCTCCACGTCCCGCGGCCACGGCGCAGAAGGGTCCGGCCGCATCTCGTCCACGATTCGAAGCACCGACGCGTACGCCCGTACCGCCAAGTCCGCCGGAAACATCAACGCCAACTCCCGAAAATACCCGCTGCCCGCCCGGTCATAGGCCGCCGTGTAATGGCGAAGACGATCCCCGCCTCCGTTCATCCGCGCGTCGTAGCTCTCCACAACCGCCCGCGTGTACTCGTCCAGGAACGGGTCCCCAAAGTCATAGACCGGTGAACCTACCCCCAGCCGGTCGCTGCAATATTTGTTGAGCCCGATCAACGTGTCGTGGCTCGAATTGTTGCCCTTGACAAAAAGCACCCGCAGAATAGGCCCGCCTACCACCACAAAACACGCCAAAAACACCGACACGCCCGCCAGCCGTTTTCCTTTTTCCCGCAGCGGGCGCCCCGGCGCCAACAACAGCGCAACCACCACAAACGGCGGGATACACATCAACACGTCCTGCCGGAACCCCACGCCGATTCCCAGCACCACACCGCACAACGCACACACACCCGCAAACAACCGCCCGCTCAGCCTCTGTTTCGCAATGAACCCGGTCAAAAAAATCGCCGTCAAAAAAAACGGCGCCTTCGCATAATCCCGCAGGTCCGGCAGTTGCTGGACGTGCAGCGGCGCCGCCACAAACAGCAACGCAAACACAACTGCCGGCGCACGACCCATCATCAGCCGGAACAGACCGTACGACGCCACGCCCGTCACACCGAACAGCAAACCGTACAGCGGCAGCAGCGAACTCCATGCCACCCCCAACACGCGCCAAAGAATCGCCACGCTCCCCAGCAAATACAAATGAAACCGCTGGCAGTTCACCCACCCCCCGTATTCCGGGTGCGGATGGTACGCCGCCCACTCCTCAACCGAAAGCGACTCCCCGTCCCAGGGCGCCAGCGGGATATCCGCCGGGATCTCTCCGCAATCGATGCAGTCGCGCCGCGAGTACAGGAAGTCCGTCAGCGCCGGCGTGCGCGACAGCATCGGGTTCTCAAATCCTCGCCCGCACGCCCACATCGCCGCCGGGCCGAACATGTGCTGCGCAAAATACGCCTGCCCGTCGAACGTCGCCATGTAGACGATCCCCGCCCCGGCGGAGATCGCAAATACCGCCAGCGCCGCACAACCGTCCCGCGGCAGTTTCCCCCATATCTTTCCCATCAGACCGTCAACTCCTGACCCCGCCCAGTATACCCCAACATCCTTCCCAGCCGTCCTTTGCAAATCCCCCGTCCTTGCCCTTTTGTCCCTTTTGTCCCTTTCGTCCCTTTTGACTCCGCCCGATTCCTGAGTAATAATAGCCACATACTAATCATCAGGATCTTACGGTGAACATCTCCTCCCGATGCGAATACGCCTGCCGGGCCGTGGTCGAGCTGGCCAGCCACGAGCCATCGCCACTACCCCTCACCGCAGAGGTCATTGCCGGCAACCGGCGCATCCCCGAGAAGTTCCTTGTCCACATCCTGTTACAACTCAAGCGGGCCGGCATCGTCCGCAGCGTCAGGGGCGCACGCGGCGGCTACACCCTCAACCAGCCCCCCGAAAACATTACCCTGCTCGACGTTGTCCGCGCCATCGACGGGCCGGTCCTCCAACCCTTGCCGGTCCACGACCCCGGGTCGGAAGACATCTCCGTGGCCTGGCGCGATGTCGCCGCCGAGATCGAAACGATCCTGCAGCGGGTGACTGTCAAAGACATCCTGGACCGCGCCCGAAAAGCGGCCATGTTTTATATTTAGCAACGGCAAGGAGGAGAGAGGAAATCTTCCTATGTCCAGTATCAAGCATCCCGGCGAACCACGCGGCAACAACCTGCGCGCCCGGCTCGATCAATTCATCGGCCGCGGCCAACGCACCTACACGCCTTCCCAACTCGCCGTCCTCAAGGCGAAAGGCTGCTGCATCTGGACCGTCGACGGCCGCAAGCTGCTCGATTTCACCTCCGGCGTGCTCGTCATAAACCTCGGCCATCAGCACCCCTTGTTCGAAAAACAGTACAAAGCCTACGCCGCGGGGCTGCCGCGAAACGCCTACAACATGGTCGCGCCCGTCGAGGTCGACGCCGCACGAAGGCTCATCGCAAGCATGCGCATGAAAAACGCACAAAAAATCCTCTGGGCCGCCTCCGGGTCCGAAGGCATTCAAAAAGCCATGTGGGCCGCGCTTCATCTCCATCCCGATCGGCCCATTATGCTCGCCACACGCGGCGGGTTCCACGGCAAAAAAGGCCTCGCCGGCGACGTCACCGGCGAGTCCAGCCAAAACCCAAACGTCCGGTTCATCTCGTTTCCAATGTACGACCCGCAGCCGCCCGCTTTCTACCAGGCCGAACTCGACCAACTCGCCCGGCAGTTCCCCGCAAAGATCGCCCTGCTCGTCACCGAACCCTACCTTGGTGCCAAAGGCTCGTTCCACCCACCCGCCTGGTACCATCAACTCCTGCAAACA
>JAPLKX010000336.1 GCA_026387845.1 Candidatus Hydrogenedentota bacterium
GGTGGTGGTTGCGATCACTTTGGTAAGCGAGGCCAGGTCGTAAAGCGTGCCGGGGTCCGCCGGTTCGGGCAGGGGCACGGCCTGCCGCAGGCCGTACGCGCCGCAAAAAAGGACCTCGTCACGCTGTCCCACACAGGCGACTGCACCGGGCGCGTGAGAGGCTTTTACGGCGTCTTCGAGGGCTTTACTGAACAGGTCCATAAACTTCCTTGGGGCATCTTAACACGGGGCGGGGCCGGGTCAAAAAAAGACAATGCGCCGCATCCGTGTACGGCCTGTGGCCGCACCCGGCCGCGGCGCAAAGTCTTCCAGCCGAAAGGCGGCTGGGAAGTCGCTCTCAGAATCTTTGTTTACCCTTCAGCCAACAAAGATTCTAAGCTTGGTGGAAGGCCCGCGTATCTACGCGGCTACTTCACATTCAGGGTATGACCGGCCCTGTGGCCGACCCGGCGCCGCAAACGGCGGCGGGCCTTCCAAAGCGATTGCGCTGCGCCTTACTTCTTGGCCGCTCTTTTCTTCGCGGCGGGCTTTTTCTTGGCGGCCGGCTTTTTCTTGGCGGCTGGCTTTTTCTTGGCGGCTGGTTTCTTTGCTGCTACCATTTCCATTTCTCCTTGCTTTTCACCTTTGACCACACTTCTTGCACCCCGGGTTCCTTCCGCGACAACGGGTCACGGCCCAGAATGCCTGCTTCACGCGGGTCTCACGTGCGTGGAGCCGCTCAATCGGCCTCAAGCCCCAGGCTTGAAGCCGCTATAGCGCTATCGATGGTGTTTGGAAAGCCGTGGCGCCCCGCGCCCCGGCGAATCAGCGAGAAATGGTCTGCGGCGGGCGGCCGCGGGGGTTTTCCGGAGTGCGCGGCCCTGACCTGATGCAACATAGTATGACAGCTTTATGTTCATCTCCCGTAGTGCCACTGTCCCCCATCCCCCACGCAACTTCCCCGCAAGATTGTCGGCGTGGTGTCGGGGTCTGGCGGCAACCGCTGCACGTGCGCCGTTCACTTCGCTGTTCGCGCATCACTCTCCAGTTGTGTGCGCTGTGCGATTGTTCTCAACGTAGACATATGGCCGCACATGCAACCCTTACCTCTATTCAACTATCGTTTGTCCCTGCCTCTATTAGCAAACAATTGAAAAAAAAACAAGTATTATTTTTGCCGCTGTTTTTTCCAACCCCGGTTTACCCGGCAAACCGCGGTCATGCGCCGCCGTTCCGTGGCGGCGGTATCATGGCGTCCAACTTGGAAGTGTCGGGCATGAAAAAGCGCCAACATCGTTTTCAGGCCCGGTTTTATTGGTTGATTTTGATGTCGCGGAAATTCACGACAATTTCCGCGCGCGAATGCGACGTCATCTGCCGCGGGGTTTTGGGTTGTTCCGGATGAAATACGAAGACGCCTCCTCTCCGGGCGGCCGAAGAAAAAAAACAGGCGTATTGCGTTTTTCGCGTCGCAGTCGCGGGCAATTCTTGCGTGCGAACCTTGCGCGGCGTATGAGACGCCAAAACAATTCGACGGAAGACTTGCAGGAGTGTGAACGCATCTCGCGGCGATTGCTTGATCCGTTGACCGCGAAGTTTGTCTCGATCATGCGGCGAGCGTTTTTGTCTGCGATCAAGTTTGGTTGAACAGATAAGCGAGTTGTTTTCCCGGCTGCAAATTCTCGGAATAAGTCCCAACCTTCCGCGCGGCGAGCATGACTCAGGGCGGCGAATGGTCTGCGCGGTGGTAGAGCCATCGTTGCCGGCGGCTCGACCGGCGCGACCCTGGAAGTCATTTAGAAACGCGCCGCGTTAGCCGGCACCGGTACGATGCGCGCGGGTACAACCGCGTTGGCCGCTGGGCGGGCTGGCGATGTAACTATGTGTGGCTCAAGGCGTTGGGATGTAATTACAGGCTGGCCGAACAAACAACAGGCATGGGATAGAAGTGGTTGTCGTAATATGCTCAACAGGCATGTTTGTGTAGAAGCGGCAAGTGATTCCCCCATAAATGAACCAATGGCCTCGATGGCAGCGTTTTCGGTTACTCAGCCTGTCTCGCCGGCGATCATTTGGTGGACTTTGCGGACCAGGCCGTCGACGGTGAAGGGTTTTTGCAGGAACTCGATCTGTGCGTCCAGCACGCCGTGGTGCGCGATCACGTCGTCGGTGTATCCGGACATGTACAGCACCTTGAGGTCGGGCCGGAGCAACGCGATCTGGCGGTACAATTCTCTGCCGTTCATCTGCGGCATGACGACGTCGGTCAGCAACAGGTCAATTGGGCCGCCGTGGGCCTCGGCCAGCCGCAAGGCGTCGGGGCTGCTGCCGGCCTCGATGACGTCGTACCCGTGGCTTTTCAAGATGTTGCAGGCCAGTTTGCGCACGCTCGTCTCATCTTCAACCACGAGGATTGTGCCTTTACCGGCGGCCATTTCGGGCTGTTTCTCGATGACCAGCTCGGGTTGGACATCGCCGGTTGCCTGCGGCAAGTAAATTTTGAATATGGTGCCGCGGCCGGGCTCGCTGTACACCCAGATGTTGCCTCCGTGCTGTTTGACAATCCCGTAAACGGTTGCCAGCCCCAGGCCCGTGCCTTCGCCGGGCGCTTTGGTTGTGAAAAACGGCTCGAAAATCTTATCGACTGTTTCCCGGCCCATCCCGACGCCGGTATCGCTGACGGCCAGCATGGCGTACTGCCCCGGCTCGACGCCGGGCCGGCCCTTGGCGTAGGACGCGTCGAGTGTGACGTTTGCGGTCTCGATGGTGAGCCGGCCGCCCTGGGGCATGGCGTCGCGCGCATTGATGGAAAGGTTCATGAGGACCTGCTGGATCTGCGGCGGGTCGCCTTTGATATTGACAAGATCGGGGTCCAGCGTGGTTATGATCTCGACATCTTCGCCAATGATGCGCTGCAGCATTTTCTTGAACGAGGAGATAATCTTGTTGAGGTTGACCACCTTCATCTCGAGCATCTGCCGGCGGCTGAACGCCAGCAACTGGCCGGTGAGGTTCTTTGCGCGCTCGGCGGCCTCTCTAATTTCCTCGAAATCGCGATACAGGGGGTCAGCGGGGTTTAGGTCAATCAACGCCATTTCGGCGTAGCCGATCATCGGGGTGAGCAGGTTGTTGAAGTCGTGGGCGATCCCGCCGGCGAGCCGGCCGATCGATTCCATTTTCTGCGCCTGGTGCAGTTGGGCGTGAAGCCGCTCCTTCTCCTCCTCGATCCGCTCGCGGTCCGTGACGTCCTGCCCCGTGGCCAGCACCCCGACCAGCGACCCCGAGGCGTCAACCAACTTGGTGTTATACCACTCGATCAGGTGCTCCCGGCCGGCCCGGTCCAGGATAGGATTAACCACCTTGCCCTCGAGCGGGCCACCCGCCACCGCCCCAAAGAACAGGTCGCGGATTCTATCGCGGTCGTGGGCCGGCAGGAACGTTTCGAACCAGGATTTGCCCTGCACGTCCCGGGCGGAATATCCGGTGATGTCTTCCAAATATTTGTTGAGACGCAGGATTCGGCCTTCGAGATCGAGTACGAGCACGATGGTATGCGCGGTATCGATGAGGCTCTCGACGAAATCTCTTTCCCGCCGCAACTCTTCCTCGGCCCGGCGCCGTTCGGCCAACTCGGCCTCGAGTTGCCGGTTCAGCCGGGCCAGTTCCTTCATGTCGTTGAACCGGGCGCGCGCGATCGTGATGGCCCGCTCGAGCTCGGGCGCACTCGGCGGCTTGACCACGTACGCGCCCGCGCCCGCCTCGCCCGCCCGCGCCACAAGGTCCTTGCGGTCGTGCGCGGAGAGGATCACGACGGGCGTCGGGCACTGGGCCTGTATCTGCCGGGTCACTTCGATCCCGTCGATGTCGGGCAGGCCGATATCCATCAGGATCAGGTCGGGCCGCAGGTCGAGAGTCAATTTGAGGGCGGTTTTGCCGTCAGAAGCTCTGGCGATGACCGTACAACCCAGTTCACGGATGACCCTCTCGATCATTTCGCAAGCCTGGGGATTGTCCTCGACGATCAACACCCTGGTTGGTCCATCTTTCACTATCACACCTGCTTTCCGTCCTTCAACCCCACATCTCTAAATAATACCATTTCCCGGGAGGGCCAAACATTTTTGCTTCCTTGGGACGCCGGCGTGTGTCCGAAATAATTTCGGACCTACAACCGGGTACTTCCGCACCCCTTTCAACGGCCCGCCGCTTGCCTATATAATCCGCCCGGACAGGCTGAAGTTTTTTGAGGAGAGGCTGATGGATCCGCATCCGTTTTTTGGCGTATTCCTGCACTCGCTGGGCGGGCTGGCCGCCGGCAGCTTTTACATCCCGTTCAAGAAAGTCCGGGGCTGGTCGTGGGAGAGTTACTGGCTGGTGAACGGCGTGTTCAGTTGGATTGTGCTGCCGTGGCTGGTTGCGCTTCTGGTTTGCCCGAACCTGATAGACGTTTTCCGGGACGCCCCGCTGTCGAGCATGGGTTGGGCCTATTTTTTCGGGGCGTTGTGGGGCGTGGGCGGGCTGACGTTTGGGCTGTCGATGCGTTACCTGGGGATGTCGCTGGGTTATGCGCTGGCGCTGGGTTTCTGCGCGGCGTTCGGCACGATCATCCCGCCGATGTTCACGGGCAAGCTGGGCCCGCTGGTCGAGTCCAATTCGGGGCTGATGATCCTGGCGGGCGTGGGCGTATGCCTGGCGGGGATCGCGCTGTGCGGGCGCGCCGGCTGGATGAAAGAGCGCGAACTGTCCCCGGAGCAGAAGAAAGCGACGATCCGCGAGTTCAGTTTTGTCAAAGGGGTGTGGGTGGCGATTTTTGCCGGCATCATGAGCGCCTGCATGGCGTTCGGCATCAGCGCGGGAAAACCGATGGCGGAACTGGCGACGAAATACGGCACGTCGGCCATATGGAGCACCTCGCCCATTTACGTGCTGGTTATGGCGGGCGGGTTTACGACCAACTTCATCTGGTGCGTGTTCCTGAACGTTCGGAACAAATCCTCTGCCGATTATTTGGGCCCGGGCGCGACTGCGTCCGCGCTGGCGTCGAACTATTTGTTCTCCGCGCTCGCCGGAACCATCTGGTACATGCAATTCCTGTTCTACGGGATGGGCACGACGCAGATGGGCCGGTATGACTTCTCGAGCTGGGCCATCCACATGGCGTTCATCATTGTGTTCAGCAACTTGTGGGGCCTTTATTTCCTCGAATGGCGCGGCGTGAGCAGGTCGGTCCACAGAATTGTGTTTGCCGGTATTCTTGTGCTGGTCGCGTCAACCTTGGTGATAGGCCTCGGGAACTATCTGGCCACATTGAAATGACCGAAACCGATCATCCGCCCGCCGTCCGGTTGGACCGGGTGACCCTCCGGTTCGGCGGCAAGACGGTGCTGCGCCGGCTTTCGTTCGAGGTTGCACCCGGCCAGAAAATCACCCTCACCGGCCGGTCCGGCTCGGGGAAAACATCGATCTTGCGGTGCATACTGGGTTTTACGATCCCTGACGAAGGCGCCGTTTACATCGAGGGCGCAGGAACCCGACCTCGGCACGGGAACCGTAACCGAAATCCTCGAGCGGCCGTTCTATTACCGGGCAAACCGGCCATTGCGCAAAAACCTCGCTGAGACCCCCGAACTTTTCGAGCGTTTTATGCTCGGCAGGGACCTGATCAACCAGCAGGTCACAGAACTTTCCGGCGGGGAGAAGCAACGGGTGGCCCTGATCTCTTCGATCCTGCTGGGCCGGCGGATCTTCCTGCTCGACGAAGTCACGTCCGCGCTGGACAGTGCCGCAAAAGGCGCCGTGCTCGAGTTTTTCCGGCCGCGCGGCGACGTTACGGTGATTTCCGTTTCCCACGACACGCAAGCGTTCAATGACCGCGTCATTGACATAACCGTTGCCGGAGGCTCATCGGATGAGTGAAACCGTCGAGATTGGGAACCTCAACCTGGCCCTGGCGTACGGGCTGCTGGTGTTTCCGCTGGCGATCATCCTTTGGTACCGTGTGCCGATACTGGGCGAGACGGCCCAATCGGTGGTCCGGATGACGGTCCAGTTGGTATTTGTGGGGCTGTACCTGGAGGTGGTGTTCCGTCTTAACTGGTGGTGGCTGAACGCGCTGTGGCTGCTGGTGATGATGGCCGTAGCCGACGTTTCGGTGATTCGTGGCGCGGGGCTGCGGATGAGGCGGTTTATGATACCGCTGTTTATCGCGTTGCTGGTGGGATCCGCGGTACCGCTGCTGTTTTTCGTAGGCGTGATTCTGCGGCGCCCATCCCCGCTCGAGGCGCAGTTCGCCATCCCGATTGGCGGGATGATCCTCGGGAACTGCCTGCGCGCAGACATCATCGGCATCCGGAACTTCTACGAAGCGATCCGCAAGAGCGAGAAGGCTTTCCTTCACACGCTGGCCCAGGGGGCGCGGCTGGGCGAGGCTACCCGGCCCTACATGCGCAATGCCACCCACGCCGCGCTCGGGCCGACCGTCGCGACCATGGCCACCATCGGCATTGTCGCCCTGCCCGGGATGATGACCGGCGTCATATTGGCCGGGGCGAACCCGCTGACCGCCATTAAGTACCAGATTGCCATCATGATAGCCATCTTCTCCGGCACCGCCATCACGGTGGCGCTCGCCATTTGGCTGACCATGACGCAGAGTTTCACCCCCTACGGCACGCTCGACGCTGACATCTTCAGGAAGTGACGTTGGGACGCCCCCGGCCGCGCTTCTTAGCGCGCGTTGTGGGGTGTGCCCCGCATTTTGCATTTTGTACTGGGCTTTGCGGCTGGACGGCGCGGGCGAGACGTCCGCGCCTACCACAGGGCTTATTCCCAGGCGCAAAACACTTGCGTTGTGTCGCGGAAACTGTCTATACTTTAAAAGATCGCCTGTGCCGGGGTAGCTCAGTTGGTCAGAGCGCTGGATTGTGGATCCAGAGGTCAAGGGTTCAACCCCCTTCCCCGGTACCATTTTTCGCGAAAGCCGTTGAGTACTGGGAGTATCTCTTTGGCTTTTCTGTCTTTTCGCCGATACTTCCAGCGGGCAGCTTCGGGCGGCATTACTCATCAAGCAGTTGTTAAGTCAACTGGCGTGGGTTTTTTCTGACGCTGCGGGAGGATTTCGGAATGGCCGGCAGAAGTTCCAGAAGGACGGAAAGGCAAGACGCACCCCCGAAACTGGGAAAAGTTCCAACTGGCATCAAAGGGTTGGACCAGATCACGATGGGGGGCATACCCCAAGGCCGCCCAACATTGCTGTGCGGTGGGCCGGGAAGCGGCAAGACGCTGTTTGGCATGGAGTTCCTGATTCGCGGAGCAACGGAGTACGGCGAACCCGGCGTTTTTATAGCTTTCGAGGAAACCGCCAAAGAGCTCTCGCAAAACGTCGAGTCGCTCGGGTTTGACGTGCCCACACTTATCAA
>JAPLKX010000080.1 GCA_026387845.1 Candidatus Hydrogenedentota bacterium
CGTCGACGTCGTAGTCGCCGAACACCTGCACAAGCTCGCCCCGCGACCGCGCAATCGCAATCCGGTCCACCGCCGCGCGCATATCGGTGAGCAGGAACGGGTCGGAGATGTGATCGAGCGCAGGCAGTAGAAACCGCCGCCCTTGATCCCGGGTCGTGATGCCCCGCAGCATCAGGAGGTGGGCCGCTATCCGCGGGATGCCGAGTGCCGCAGCCAGGTCGCTTGAACCTGCGCGGTCCTCTTGCGCAACACGCCACGGGCGGGCTTGCGGCGGCATCGCTAAAACACCAACCGCGCACGCGCCGCCATTTGGTCCACCACTTGATCGAGCGTCAGGTGAGTCGTGTCAATCCGGATTGCGTCATCGGCCGGCCGCAACGGCGAGATCGCCCGCGTCATCGTCTTGCGGTCCCGAATCTCGATTTCGTCGCGCAACGCCTGAAAATCAACTTCGATCCCTTTGCTCCGCAGTTCTTCAAACCGGCGCCGCGCGCGTTCATCCAGCGACGCCTCGAGGTAAAACTTGCACTTCGCACGCGGAAACACCACCGTCCCCATATCCCGCCCCTCGGCCACCGTCGGCCGCAGCGACGCCACGTGCCGCTGCAACTCCACCAGGTGACCACGGACTTCCAAAATCGCATCGAGCCGGTAGATCTCTCTCGTCACTTCCGGCGACCGGATCGCCTCGGTCACATCGCGCCCATCAACGAGCACCGTCTGTTTTCCGTCGGACTCATCGATCCGCAGGTCCATCTGCTGCGTCGAGAGGGCCAGGGCGGTGTGGTCACCCAAGTTAATGCCCCCATCCAGCGCGCGCCACGTCGCCGCACGGTACATCGCACCCGTGTCCAAAAACGCAAACCCCAGCAACTTCGCCAGACGCCGCGCAGCCGTGCTTTTTCCCGCACCCGCTGGGCCGTCTATGGCCACAACTTCCGTAATATGCTCAGGATCCATGCCGGTGCCGCCTCATCTCAACGAGATACTACCACGCCCCGGCACAAGCCTCAACTCAAAAGACACCGGCTGATCGTTGAGATGGGGAAGGATCAAGGCTGAAGCATGAAGGAGAAGTCAATACTCTTTTGTCGCTTTCGTCCCTTTTGTCTCTTATGTTTTTTGTGCAAACGTGCTGCGGCCTTCCTGTCAATCCGCAATCCGCAATTACTTCCTCCTCCTCCTTTGTTCTCTTCCTCCAGACTCCGGTCTCCGGGCTCCAGACTCTCTTCATTTCTGCGGCAGAATGGCCTTCAGCGAATCAACATACTCTTCAAACGCCGCACGCCCCTTCGATGTCACGCCAATAAACGTGCATGGTTTGCGCGCGATGAATTTCTTCTTCGTCGAGATGTACCCGGCCTCTTCAAGTTTAAGGATATGCGCGCCCAGATTGCCGTCGGTGACGCCCAGCAGGCCGCGGAGATCCACGAAATTAAATGTGGAACCCGGATCGAGCGCTACCAGCGCCGCCATGATGCGCAGCCGCACCGGCTGATGGATGGTTTCATTGAGTTCCATCACGCCCTCCGCCACGCTTGCCGCGCAAAAATCCCCGCCGCAAACAAACCGCCACCGCCCATCACCGCCATCCAAAGATAATACCAATTCGGTATTACGAGCAGGCCGAACACGTTCGCGGCCGTGATGCCAAGTCCAAGCCATAGCATGTACCGCCCGTAGCCGAAAAGGCCCATCACCACATACGCGAACATCGGCACTAAAATGATGCCCGCCAACAACACCCGCTGGCCTTCCGCCGTGTACAGTTGCTGAAAGTCGATCACCGGCGAAAGAACAGTCACCCACAGTGCAAAATACACAAACAGCAGCCACCAAAACACGCCGATTGACTTGTCGACTGCGGATTGCACCGCGGACCTGCGCCGGCCTATAATCAACGTCAGGATTATGGCTATCGGAACCACGATGTTCCATGCCCATCCGGACCCGTGCATTGAAAAGTCGCCAAAGCGAAGCGTAAAGTCCCTGCTGAAATGCTGAACCACAAACCCTATCAACCAGGCGACGCCCCACACCATGTAGATCAGATCCGCCCCCTTGTACAGGCTCATCCGCTTCGCCTTTTCACCCGCCTGTTCAATATCCTGCAATGCCTGACTTGCATCTCGCTGAGTCGATTCCATAATCGTTCCTCCTGTTTTCTACTCTGTATTATAGAGTACTCTGGGGAGGTTTGTCAAGGGGTTTTTCCGCCGGAGAAAAATGTGGAAGCGGCGTCCCCGCCGCTTCAATTCCAGCGGACAGACTATGGAATCTTTGTGCGTGAGGGGGAAGCAGCATCCCTATATGAAGCGGCGGGGACGCCGCTTCCACGAACTGCCTGCGAAGGATATCAGGCCTTCAAGGCCGCCGCGATTGCATCGCGGTACGGCGGGCGCAGGATGCCTTTCTCTGTCACGATCCCCGCAATAAGATCCGCCGGCGTGACGTCGAACGCCGGGTTGTAAACCTTGACGCCCTCGGGTGCGGTGCGCGTGCCGAACCCGCAGGTGATCTCGTTTTCGTCGCGCTGCTCGATCGGGATTTGCGACCCGTTCTCGATGTCGAAATCAAACGTCGTGAGCGGCGCGGAAACATAAAAAGGAATCCCATGCGCCTTGCAGCAGACCGCCACGCTGTACGTGCCGATCTTGTTGGCCGCATCGCCGTTGGCGGCGATCCGATCCGCGCCGACGATGGCCAACTGGACCCTGCCTTCCCGCATCACCTGCGCCGCCATGTTGTCGCAAATCAGCGTCACGTCGATGCCCGCCTGCATCAGTTCCCACGCCGTCAGCCGCGCACCCTGAAGCAGCGGCCGCGTCTCGTCGGCAAACACCCGGAACTTTTTCCCCAGTTCCTGCGCCCGGAACATTGCGGCCAGCGCCGTCCCGTACTGCGTCGCCGCCAGCCCACCCGCGTTGCAATGGGTGAGCACGCCGTCCCCGTCCGAGATCAGCGCCGCACCATGTTCACCCAGCGACCGGCACGTCTCGGCGTCTTCGTTGAACATCGCCACCGCCTCGGCCTCGACGCGCGACGACACCTCATCCGCCGACGCCAGCGTGTTGCACTGCGCCAGCAGCCCCCGCATCCGGTCGAGCGCATTGAACAGGTTCACCGCCGTCGGCCTCGATGTTGCCAGGTACGCCGCCGTTTCCAACCCCGCCGCGACCGCGTCCGCCGTCGTCCGCGCCTTCGCCTCGCGAATCCCCACCAGCACCCCGAACGCTGCGCAAACGCCGATCGCCGGCGCACCGCGCACCTGCAGCTTCTTAATCGCTTCCCACACCTGCGCCCGCGTCTCGAGCGTGAGATACACCAACTCGCCCGGCAACCGGGTCTGGTCGACGATGATCAGCTTCCCACCCTCGTAACGCAGCGCCCCGACCGGCATACGGTTCCTCCTCTACAAATACGGCTGCATCAGCCTGATCAACTTCCGGCCGGCCTGCTTGGCAGCCTCTTCCGGCCCCAGGTCGCGCAGCCGCGGGTCGAACGTCTCGACCGACACCGGCCCCATGTAGCCGATCTCCTCGAGGCCGCGCAAAAAGCCCGGCAGATCGATTACCCCGTCACCCGGCAGCAGCCGTTTCATGTCGATCAGCGAGTCAACCGGCCCCGGATGCGCGTCGTTTATATGCACGTGGACCACCTGCCGCGATTTCAGCGAATGTATGTCTTCAACCGTCGCACCCGACGTATACCAGTGGTAACTATCGAGCAGAAGCCCGCAGACGCCCGGGTCAATGTCATCACACAACGACAGTATGCCCCGCATATCGTGGATGAACGGCTGGCCCTCCGCCCGCGACGTCTTCGGCCCGACAAACTCCAGCCCCAGCCGCAGCCCATGGTCTTTCAACACCGACGCCACCCGACGGAGCCGCAAAACGTGCATCAGCCGGTGCTCCACCGGGTCCTCCGCACACGACGGCCGAATCCACGTCGACATCCCGCGGACCCCCAGCTTCCGGTTCACTGCACACACCCCCGGCAGCCGCACCAGGTCCGTTTCAAACGTCACCTCGTCCTCCCGGAAGTTCACAAACAGGCCCGCGTGGCCTATCAGGCAGCCTTCGGCCAAGCAAAACTCGCGGATATACTCGACCGACTTCCGCTTGGCCCACTCCGCCCAATGGTCGGCGCCCGCCTCGACGCAACTGAACCCGCACCGGGCCGCAAGCCGCACAAACTCCTCCGGGTCCGGCAACCAAGCTGTCGCGGGATTTAAACATGGAATCACGGGTGTTTTCCCTTGCAGAGATCGGGCGCTGTTCAGCCGCGATACTTACTTAAGTATAGCCACGACGCACCGTTAAAGCCAACCGCGGCCGGCACGGCGCCCCAAGGAGGGAACCAAATGCGAAAAACGGTTGCCTGCATCATCGTCGCGATCCTGATGAGTGGCTGTGTCACCGGCTGGATGGGCCCCATGCCCATGTCCAAACGATGGGCCCACGACGAACGACAGCAACGCGAACTAAAAGCACGACGCGAAAGAATCGGAAAACCCCTCTTTGGACGCGCCGACACCGGCAATAAAGACAAACCACTAGCCATACTGGGCGGCGAAACCGGGCTGGGCGCCGAGTTGCAAGGCACCAGCGGCGGGTCTGTCCACTACAGGTACAGTTGGTAGCCACCGGGACACCCCCGTCGGGACGCCCCCTGCCGCCCTTCCCAGGGCCGCGCTTCTTAGCGCGCTTTTGTTGGGGGGTGTCCCCCTTTTAAACTCTTTTCTCTAGACTTCCACCCCGCCATGTGCTAGAACAGGGTCGGAAACGCAATCTGTTCTGCTATTCGGAGGAGTTCAATATGGACATTTCGCGCGCCTTTCAAGACCCCCACCTTCTTCACGCGGCCGCGGTCCATTTCCCCGTGGCGCTGGGTGTGCTCGGGTTTCCGCTCATAGGCGCCGCCGCGGTTACCAAGATGCGCCCCACGTTGCGCCAAATCGTCCTGGCCATCTACCTGCTCCTGGCGGTCGCCGCGTTTGCCGCAACCACGACCGGTTCCGCCATTCAGACCAAGCCGGCCATGACGTTGGCGGCCCAGGCTCTCCAGACCCACAGCACAATTGCCCGATACGTCTGGATGGGCGCGATGGCCACCACCGTACTCGTCTTGTTGACGGCCATCAGGTCCGAATGGTTCCGGGCGATGTTCAGCATGCTGGCGGTCCTTTCCGCGGCCATAACCACCGCCCTCATCGTTACCACGGCCCTCTACGGCCAGTCGCTTGTGTATGAATACGGGCTCGGCACCAAACCCAAGCCGCCGGTTCAGGCCGTTGCGCCGCCTCCACCGGCCCACGTGCCAAAACCGCCCGCCGCCGCCATCATCGAGCCCGTCGCACCAAAGCAAGATCAGGAACTGGAAGCCGTCCAACCGCCGCCCCCGGCCAAAATGTCCTCAGCCCAGCCTAAATCCGTCGAGACCCTCAACAACCAATCCCTCGCCACTCTCAGAAACAGGCATATCCCCCGAATTCCTATCGAAGAACCTACACAGACCTACACCGAACGCGCCAAGGCACAACTCTCAAGAGCCAAACGCTGGGTCTACAAATACATGTGGCCGTTCTGAAGTAGGCGCGGACGTCTCGCCCGCGCCGTCCAGCAGGCAAGCCCCCGATTCAATTCCCCGACGCCAGATAAAGCCGGCCCCCCCATTTTTCTTCGTCCACCGTGTCCACAACGTCCACCATGTCCACTCTCTCAAATCATCCCCTTGAACTTCCTGTAATACCCCCGAAACTGGTCATACGACAGCCCCAGCAACTCCGCCGCCTTTCTCTGGTTATACCGCGCCCGCACCAGCGCGTCCCGCACAAGCCCTGCCTGGTACGCCCCCACCAACTCCTCAAAACCCGTTGGGACGCCCCCCGGCAGTTGTGGGGGGTGTCCCATAGTTGACTCTGGCACAACTGCCTCTTCCTCCCCCGGCCCCTCCTTCTTCCCAAACGGGTTGAAATCCACGGCGGCGATCTCCGGCCCGTCCGCACGGTACACCGCCCGCTCCACCACGTTCTTCAGTTCGCGGATATTCCCCGGCCACGCATACTGTTCCAACGCCGCCGACGCCTCGTCCGAAAACTCCGGCACCTCCCCCCGGCCCAGCTCGAACGCCATCCGCGCCCCAAAATGGTTCGCCAGCAGCATGATATCGTCCTGCCGCTCCCGCAACGCCGGCAGCAGCAGCACCTCGAACGACAGCCGGTCCAGCAGGTCCCGTTTGAACCGGCCTTCGCCGCATAAGGCCACCAGGTCGGAGTTCGTCGCCCCTACGATACGCACATCCACCCGGATCGCCTGCGTACTCCCCACCCGCTCGAACGTACCGTATTCCACCACCCGCAGAATCTTCTCCTGCACCTCCACCGGGATCGCACCGATCTCGTCCAGAAACAGCGTACCCCCGTTTGCCGCCTCAAAACGGCCCGCGCGACGCGACACCGCGCCCGTAAACGCACCCGCCTCGTGACCAAACAGCTCGCTCTCGATCAGGTTCGGCGAAAGCGCCGCGCAGTTCAGCGTCACAAACGGCTCCTCCCAACGCGCAGAAAGATAATGAAGCCGCGACGCCGCCAACTCTTTCCCAGACCCACGTTCGCCAATTATCAGCACCGGCCGATCCACTCGCGCCGCACGTGACAATCGCTCCTGAAACTCCAGGAACACTTCCGCCTGCCCCAACGCGTCTTCCTGCCGCTGCGGCAATGCATTCGATGGCGGTACAGGCGTTCTTCGTGCCATAACTTAGCCTCCATAACCTATGAAAGGTCTATTATACCACTACTTACTCCGCTGTTCAATAGCCATTCTTGTCCGTGTACGTCCGTGTAAGTCGCTGTCCGTCCGTGCTTTAGGACTCTGCGGCTGCCTTTGTTCCCGATCTGGCACAATCGTTGCTCTCCCCCCCGCGAATAGTGAGACACGTTCAGGGTTAACTGAAGTTCAGGAGAAAAGCCATGGGAATCTTCACACGAGTGCGCGACATCATCAACTCCAACATCAGCGCGATGCTGGACAAGGCGGAAGACCCGGAAAAGCTGGTAAGGCTGATGATCCGCGAAATGGAAGACACGCTGGTCGAGATCAAGGCGTCCTGCGCCCAGGCGATTGCCGCCAAAAAACGCGGCCAGCGCCAGCTCGAAGAGGTCCTCGAACGCGCCAAAGCCTGGGGCGACAAGGCGAAACTGGCCGTCAGCAAAGGCCGGGAAGACCTCGCCCGCGAGGCCCTGGTCGAGAAACGCCGGTACGTCGAGCGCGGCGAAGCCTTCACCGAAGAAGCCACCCAACTCGACGGGATTATTGACGGCTACCATCGAGATATCGTACAACTGGAGGAGAAGCTGGCGGCCGCGCGCGAGAAAAAGCGCGTGCTGGTCCAGCGTCACACGCGCGCGCAGGGGAAACGGCGCGCCCAGGAAAACATCCGCAAAATGGATACATCCGACGCGCTCTTGCGGTTCGATCGGTTTGAAAACCGGATCGAGCGGATGGAAGCCGAGGCCGACCTCGTCAACTACGGGCGCAAACCGGGCCTGCACGAGGAGTTCGCCCAGATCGAAACGGACGAAGAGATCGAGCGCGAGTTGGACGCTCTCAAGCAGCAGCAGGGCGGCGGCCAGCAAGTATAACGCGCCGAGTTCCGGCGCTGGCAAGAAGGATTTTAAGTGATGTCTGCATCCACTACTCTGATTCCACTCGCGCCGTTTTTCCTGACGGGCTTTCTGGCTCTTCTGATCTTTCTGATGCTCTTGGGCGGGTTCGTGCTGGCGGCACTCAAGACCATCTTCGGCGGCAGGAAAAGGAATCCGCAACTCGATGCGGAAGAGGCCAGGCTGATGCAGGACCTGAACCGCAGCTTGCAAAAAATTGAACAACGGGTGGAATCGCTGGAAACTATAATGCTCGAGACCGGGACGCTGCGGCGCGACGCGCAGACCGGCAGTCGGAGCAGCCAATGAACGGAGAGTTCGTGGTCATGATCTTCATCGGGCTGAGCCTGATCATGACGCTTTCGCTGGTAAAAACCGTAATGAAATTTAATGCGGGCAGTTCCGGGCGGCGGCAGGACATCGAAGACACCCGGCTCGTGCAGGATATCCACCGCCAGTTCGAGCAGATCGAACAGCGCGTCGAAGCACTCGAAACCATCTTGCTGGAACGGGAATCGGCCAGCGCACGAACGGCACAAAAAGACTAATCTCAAACTTACAGGAAGGACATGGGCAATGACTGAAGGATACGAACCTACTCGCAGGCTGTACCGGTCGCGCCACGGCGTAATTTTCGGCGTGTGCAGGGGGCTTGCAGATTATTCGGGAATCAATGTGGCGTGGATCCGTCTGGCGGCGATCATTATCTTCTTCGTCACGGGCTTCTTTCCCGCGATTGCCGGCTACATCCTCGTGGGCGTCATCATGAACCCCGAGCCCGTCAGGCCGTTCACCAGCGCCGAAGACGAAGAGTTCTACGGTTCCTACACCTCGTCACGGTCCGCCGCCCTCCACCGCCTCAAACGCACCATGGACCGGCTCGACTCGCGCATCAGGCGAATGGAAAACGTCGTCACCTCCCGCGAGTACGACTGGGAACGCAGACTCAACAGTTGAACAACGCAACCGGAGCTGGCACGAATGCGCACTCTCGCATACATCGTTCTACTTAGCCTGCTGGCCCTCTTGGCTGTCCGGATGGGTTTCCACAGCGTGGTTCGCGAACTCTCTGTCTTGGAAACGCTGATTTTACTGCTGTTGCTCGTCGCGATCGTCCTGACAATTGCACTCCGGTCGGCGGAAAGGCGAAAAAGTATCAGCGCAAAGCGCGATGCGGACTGCGAAGAGGAACTGGACCTGCGTGATCTCAACCTGATGTGCCAGCGCATGGAGGAGCGGATCGAATCGCTCGAAACAATCCTGCTCGAGCGAGAAGCCCGCTCTAAGAATACAACCCAAAACGCCGACTCAAAAGCCAACGCATCCGCAACCACCGGAGCTACCGAATGCGCACGCTAGTCTTGATAATTCTGGTGGGCCTTATGGCCTTTCTGGCACTGGATTCAGCCGCCCGAAGTTATCCAGGTTGGACTAACGGGTTCGACGGGTGGAAAGTCAGGCTGTTCGGCATGCGCATGCCCGCGGAAGTCTTCATACTGGGATTGATCCTCGCCGTCCTGCTCCTGTTCCCTCGTCCGGAGAAAAAGGCTCGCGCGGTTACGCCACCGCCCCCGCCGCTCGCCGCCGACGTCGAGACCCTGCGCGAAGTCAACCAAATGCTTGAACGAATGGAGCGCAGAATCGAATCGCTCGAAACTATTCTGCTCGACCGCGAGGCGCGGGTGAAAAGGACTGCTGAACATGACTGACGAATACGACCGCCCAAGGAAGCTCTACCGCGTCCGGACAGGCATCGGGCTGGGCGTCTGCCACGGTATTGCCGAATACTTTGATTTCCCGGTATGGCTTGTGCAGGCCGCGGCCTTGATTACGTGCCTCGCCATGCACATCGTACCCTTCCTGATCCTCTACGGCATCGCCGCGCTGATCATGAAACCCAAACCCGGCTACGAGCACCCTCACGTCTGCCGCCCCGCTAGGCGCGAGTTTGAATCGACAAGCCGCGCCGCATCTTGGCACGAGATCAAAGACATCATGGCCAGGCTCGACCGGCGAATTAAACGCATGGAAAACGTCGTCAAATAGCGCGAATACGACTGGGACCGACGACTCAATACCT
>JAPLKX010000073.1 GCA_026387845.1 Candidatus Hydrogenedentota bacterium
GGATCGCCCCGCCTTCCTGCGCACTGAGCGGCGACGCCGACACCTCGACGTCCCTGGCCGACCCGTCCACCCGCAGGATCTTGGCTTCGACCAGTGGCGCCCCGGTGCCTTTCTGGAGCAGATCGATCCACGCGCGCACCACGGCGTGGGAGTCCGCGTGGAACATCTCAAACGGCGGGCGGCCCAGCAGTTGGGAAGCTTCCGCGGCGCCAAACAGCCGCAGGGCCGCCGTGTTCACAAACACAATCGAGTTGTCGCGGTGGATCAAAACCGCGTCCGGAGAAAGCTCGACCAGGTTCCTGTATCGTTCTTCGCTGCGTTTGAGGTCGCGGAAGAGGGTTTCATACGGGGTGCGCAGCGTGGCCTGAACCAGCCCTTTGTAAATCATCCCGAACGACAGGAGGATCAGCAAATGGCCAAGGGCGTTAAAAATACCGTAAACGTCCGTGTAAAGGGTGAAAAAGATCTCGGCCGCTATTCCCGCACCTACCCCCGCGATGAGCGGCCGAAATACATTTTCCGGCAGGTCTTTGCGCTTGCACCGCAACAGCCACATCGATATCAGGAATAAGACCGATATGATGTATTCGCTGACCTTCTTGAACAGAGTCAAACCGCCTGGCGCCACAAAGCACGCCGGAAACACGTGCCACGCCAAAATGGAAAGCACCAGCAGGCTAGTGACTCCCCCGAAAACAACCACCAACAGCGCCACGTTCAGCCGGCGCTTGACAAAAAACGGCGCCATCACAAAAAACGCCGCCGTCAGGTAGCGCGTCGCTATCCACAGTTGCGTGGCCGTATCGGCCCCGTCCCCCACAACTTCCAGACCACTGTACGCCAGCAAGTGAAGCGCGTGAAGAACGCTGATCGACAGGCATCCCACCGAAAGTATCAGGTAAAACGCGTTGTCGATGTATCGGCGGCCGTTCCACCCCACCACAAACACGCTGGCCGCCACAACGCATATAAACAACTCCACACCGCTGTGGAAGATAATGTAGTCTCTACTGTTGACCACATAGAGGCTTACCAACACGGCCAGGATGGCGGCGGCTGCCCGAATCATATTCGGACGTTTAAAAACAGCCTCTTTGACTGGCAGAATAGTTTCGTTCTTGTTGACCAAGCGTGGTATTCCCGCGCCAAATGCACTTTCTCAACTCACAACCAAACTGGACACAACTGCGCCATTAGCAATTATACTTGATGCGGCAGCAGCATATTCCCGAAGACGGCCAGGCGGGCAAAAAGGCCGGGCTAAATCTGCAGGCCGGCTACCCACTCTTGATGGACTTTTTCGAGCCGGGCAACCTCCTCGGGAAATTGGCCCGCGAGGTTCTCCGATTCGCTGATGTCCTTGGCAAGATTTGACAGAAACACCGGGTCGGGGAGCGCGCCGCCTTTTGTCGGATCATTGGGATTGCCGATCAGCTTCCAGTCTCCTTGCCGCACCGCCCACTGGGCCCAAACAGGCTGAACTTCGACCCCCGGTACGGCCCGGCGCTGCCCCCGCCAAAATGCGCCCGCTCCTCGACACTGTAGCCGTTGTCCGCCTGGAACACCACGATCGTGTCCCGCGTCAAACCAAGTTCATCGACCCTGGCCAGCAACCGGCCTATCCGCTCGTCCAGCGTCGACACGAACGCCCCGTACAGGTCCCGCGGGTAGGGCACACCCTTGTTGCGATACGCCTCCAGCCATTTTGGGTCGCCTTGGTAGGGATAGTGCGGCGTGTTCATCGGGAAATAGAGCAGGAACGGGTCGCTTTTGTGGCTCTCGATGAATCGGCCCGCTTCCTCGACCATCAGGTCGGGAAAAAACCGGCCGGGCATCTGGATTTCTTGGCCGTTCCTGTACAGGTCGTGGCGGTTCGGCCCGGCCCAATAAAAGAAATGCGAGTAGTTGTCGATGCACCCGCCCATATGGCCGAACGAGTAGTCGAATCCTTGAGCGTTGGGAGTGGATTCCGCGGCGAATCCCAGGTGCCATTTGCCGATGTGAGCCGTGGCGTAGCCCGCCCGCTT
>JAPLKX010000532.1 GCA_026387845.1 Candidatus Hydrogenedentota bacterium
CAAGGCGAGCCCGACGAAGACGTCCGCGCCATCTCCTATCAAGACCTGCACCGCGAGGTGTGCAAGTTCGCCAATGTCATGAAGTCGATGGGCGTGAAAAAGGGCGACCGCGTCTGCATTTACCTCCCGATGATCCTCGAACTGCCCGTGGTCATGCTGGCCTGCACACGTATTGGCGCCATTCACTCGATCGTGTTCGGCGGGTTCAGCGCAGACAGCCTCCGCGACCGAATCAACGACTCCGCATGCAAGATCCTCATCACCTCCAACGTCTCGCTGCGGGCCGGCAAGCACATCCACCTTAAGCAGATCGCCGACGACGCGCTGAAGAACACCCCGAGTATCGAGAAAGTCGTCGTCGTCAAGCGCGACGAGGAACCCTGTTCGATGACCAGCGGCCGCGACTTCTGGTACGACGACCTCATGGCCAAAGCCAGCCCAGACTGCGCCCCCGAGCCCATGAAGGCCGAAGACCCCCTGTTCATCCTCTACACCTCGGGGTCGACCGGCAAACCCAAGGGCGTCGTTCACACCACCGCCGGCTACCTGATCCATTGCGTGCTCACCCACAAGTACATCTTCGACATCAAGACCGAAGACGTCTTTTGGTGCACCGCCGACATCGGATGGGTCACCGGACACAGCTACATCGTGTACGGCCCGCTCGCCAACGGCGCGACTTCTGTGGTCTTCGAAGGCGTCCCCACCTACCCCGACTCCGGCCGGTTCTGGCAGGTGTGCGAGAAACACAAGGTCAGTGTCTTCTACACCGCCCCGACCGCCATCCGGTCGCTTATTGTCAAAGGCCCCGAGTTTCCGAAGAAGTACAACCTGGACTCGCTGCGCCTCCTGGGCACCGTCGGCGAACCGATCAACCCCGAAGTCTGGATGTGGTACTACGAGCATATCGGCCACAACCGCTGCCCAATCGTCGATACCTGGTGGCAGACCGAAACCGGCGGCATACTCATCAGCCCCATACCCGGCGCACACACCCTCAAGCCGGGAAGCGCCTCCCGTGCGTTCCTCGGCGTCGAGCCCGTCATCCTGCGCGATGACGGCACCGAAACCGACGCCAACGAAGGCGGAAAACTCTGCATCAAGAAGCCGTGGCCCGGAATGATGCGCACCATGTGGGGCGACCACGACCGGTTCATCGACACCTACTTCACCATGTACAAGAACATCTACTTCACCGGCGACGGGTGCCGCAAAGACCAAGACGGCGACTACTGGCTCATGGGCCGGATCGACGACGTCGTCAACGTCAGCGGCCACCGAATCGGCACCGCTGAAGTCGAAAGCGCACTCGTCAGCCACCCCAAGGTCGCCGAAGCCGCCGTCGCACCCATGCCCCACGAAATCAAGGGGCAGGGCCTCTACGCGTTCGTCACCCTCGTTGGCGGCGTCCCCGAGTCCGAGGAACTCCGAAAAGAACTGGCCGCACACGTCCGCAAGGAGATCGGCCCGATCGCCGTCCCGGATGTCATCCAGTTCGCCCCCGCCCTGCCAAAGACCAGGTCCGGCAAGATCATGCGCCGAATCCTGCGCAAGATCGCCGAAAACGCCATCGACCAGATCGGCGACACAACCACGCTCGCCGACCCCTCGGTCGTCGATGCCCTCGTGAAAGACCACGAGAGACTGCAGAAAAAGTAGTAAGCAATCAAGGGGCCGGGCGCCCGTGCAAGCGCCCGGCCTTTTACCTCAAAAGGAGCGGCGGCATGCCAGAGCAGAAAGTGATGAATCGGTGGATCGTGGTTGCAGGGGCGATCCTGATCCAGTTGTGCCTAGGGGCGATCTACGCCTGGAGCGCGTTCACCACCGCACTGACAGATTCTGTGGAAAAAGGCGGGTACGGTTTTACAGCGACACAGACCCAGTGGATCTTTTCCGTTGGGCTTGCCACGTTCGCCGTGGTGATGGTGTGGGCCGGCCGCCAGCAAGCGAAACTCGGCCCGCGGCCTATTGCGATGGCGGGCGGGATTGTTTTGGGTATTGGTTACGTGCTTGGCGGCCTGCTCGGAAAGGCCTTTTGGCCGCAGTTATTTTGCATTGGAATTATCGGAGGCGCAGGTATCGGGCTGGGCTATGTTGTCCCGATCGCGGTTGGCGTCAAATGGTTTCCTGACAAAAAAGGTCTCATAACGGGTTTGGCCGTGGCCGGATTTGGATTTGGTGCAACGCTTTGGGTAAAGCTCGCTGGTGGATTTAAGACGGTCCTTTGGCTGGTTCCATGGGAGTATCCCGGATTGTTGGAGACTTCAAAAGGGATGCTCGGTTTGCCGGGTGTCCAGAGCGTGTTTTTGATTTATGGGATCGTCTTCCTGGTGGTGGTGGTGCTGGGCAGCCTGGTAATGAAGAACCCGCCGGCAGGTTATAAACCGGCCGGTTGGAACCCTCCTGCGGCGTCTTTGGCGGCAAGCGGCGGGGTGGATTTGACAAGTGCCCAGATGATGATGACGCCGCAGTTTTACATGATTTGGCTGACATTCTGCGCCTCGGCAATGGCCGGCCTAATGGTGATCGGCGTTATCAAGCTGTTTGGAACTGACGCGCTGACGATTTCGGGCATGGCGGCAGGCGCCACCAAAGACGAAGCGGGCACGGCGGCCAAATTAATAGCGGGCACGGCCATGGCCATGTACGCGATCTTCAACGGATTGGGCCGGATCGTCTGGGGCAGTGTCTCAGACAAAATCGGGCGAAAGCTGTCCATATTCCTGATGTGCGTGCTGCAGGGCGTAATGATGCTGGTGTTTTTCTACGTGGGCGGCAATCAGTGGGGCCTGATCGCCGGAGCGTGCATCATCGGCTTCAATTTCGGCGGAAACTTCGCGCTTTTCCCCGCAGCAACCGCCGACTTCTTCGGCAACAAAAACCTCGGCCTCAACTACGGCTGGGTATTTCTTTCTTACGGCGTGGCCGGCATCCTGGGCCCGCAGATCGCGGCGAGATTTGTCGATGCGGCCAAGGCCGCCGGAGCGGCTGCCGGTACCGTCGACGCCTGGAAGATGCCGTTCCTAATCGCCGGCGTCGCCTGTTTGGCCGGCGCGGTCATCTCCGCAGCAGTCCGGCCGCCTAAGCCAAAGGCCGCCGTCGTACCCGCAAAAGAAGCCAAAGCCTAAGCTGAAAGATTCATTAAACAAATCGGGGCCAGGTCTTAAAGCCTGGCCCTGATTATTTTCATCCGCCTAATTTATATCAACACTCCAAATTAGCCCATTTTCCGCAGTTGGGGACCGTGAGATTGGAATTTCTTAGGAAATATGGAGATTTACACCAAAAGTCTGCACTACATTTTGGATCGCCGTTTAGATGGACTTGGGTTTGTTGGGTAGTGGCAGTCCGAGTTTCT
>JAPLKX010000680.1 GCA_026387845.1 Candidatus Hydrogenedentota bacterium
GTCCACGCCGATATTGGCCTCGGGCAAGGCTTCTTTTATCAGCGCCCGCACCCGCGTCATGACGTCCTCTTGTGAGGCCTCGCGTTGGCTAGGCGAAATCAGGTTGACAAACATCATACCCCGGTTCACCGAGGAGCCGCCAGACCCCGCCATACCGAAACCGGCACTCACCTCTTTTTGTGAGTACACCAGCGTCTCGATCTTACGCAGCGCCTGATCCGTCGTGTAGATCGAGGTGCCGGTGGGCAACTCGTACCGAACCAGAAAGCTGCTTTCATCGGGCTGTGTCACAAACTGCCGTTTGGCAAACGGAATCAGCGCAATGCCCGCTGCAAAAAACAGGATCGCTACGCCCAGTGTCGCCCAACGGTGGCGCAGCGCCTTGTCCAACGCCCAGCCGTATGCCCGTTCGATCCCTTTAAACGCGTTTTCAAACAACGTGAAAACCCGGCCGTGGTGCGGGTCGTGCACCAGCAACCTCGAGCACAGCATCGGCGTCAGCGTCAGCGACACCACCACCGATATGAACACCGCCAGCGCCACCGACAAACCAAACTGGAAAAAGAACCGGCCGATGATGCCTTTCATGAAGGCCACCGGAATGAACACCGCCATAATCGAAGACGAAGCGGCAATCACCGGCAAAGCCACTTCGTTGGTGCCCACCCGCGACGCCTCCATCGCGCTGACGTTCCGGTCGTTTTCGACGTGCCGAAAAATGTTCTCCAGCACGACAATCGCGTCGTCGATCACAATACCAATCGCCAGCGACATCGCCAGCATCGTCATGTTGTTGATCGTGAACCCAAACGCGTACATCACCACAAAACAGCCGATGATCGAAACCGGGATGGACATCACGCTGATGAACGTCATCCGGAAGTTCCGCAAGAACAGCACCATCACCCCGCCTGTAAGCAGGCCACCGAGAAACAGGTCGAACATCACGTCGCGCATCGACTTCTCAATAAACGTCGACGAATCGTACGCCACCTCGACTGTCACGCCGGGCGGTGCGGTTTTCGCGGCTTCCGCCACGGTTTTTTTGATGGCCCGGGCCACCGCCACGGTGTTCGTGCCGGACTGTTTCATTACCCCCAGCCCAATCGACGCCATCCCGTTGTAGCGGGCCATCGACCGCAAATCTTCGGCGCCGTCGGTGACGGTTGCGACTTCTTTGAGCCGGATCACGCCGCCCGGTGTGCGTGTGATGACCAGTTCTTCGAGTTCTTTGGCGGATTTGAATTCACCTTCTATTTTGACGACAAATTCTTTATTTGGCTGCTCGACGCGCCCGCCCGGCAGTTCAATGTGATTGGCCCGGATCGCTCCCGCCACATCCACAGGCGTCAGGCCCCTGGCCTCGAGCGCCTTCGGATCGAGCCACACCCGGATTTCCCGGTCCCGAAACCCGCCCATCTCGACCAAGCCGACGCCCGAGGTAGATTCCAACCGCACCCGCAGCGCATCATCGGCATACCGCGCCATTTCCCGATAGCTGCCGGCGCTGGTCACCGCCACCCACAGGATCGGCTGGCTGGCGATATCCAGCTTGTCCACTACCGGCGGGTACAGGTCCAGCGGCAGTTCATACTGCGCCAAGTTGATCTTTGCGCGGACCTCCTGCGCGGCCACATCAATATCCTTGGACAACACGAACTGGACGGTTATCTGCGAGGAGCCCTCGCGCGACGTCGACTGAATGGTCTTCACGCCTTCAATGGTGTTGATGTAGGATTCGAGGACGTCCGTGACGTCGGAGTCCATGATGTCCGGGTCGGCCCCACGCAATACCGAACTGACCGTAACCGTGGGAAACTCCACTTCCGGGAAGAGGTCTACGCCCATCCCCATCAAAGCGAAGTAACCGAAAATAAGCGTCGCCGCCGTGAACAGGATAACGGTTACCGGTTTCTTGATGGCGGTATCCGACATGATCATGGCTTAACGACTCTCCTGCACGCCGGCCGGCGGCGAAACCGCTTCGATCCACCGGAAAAACGCATCCCGCACCTTCTCGATGCGCGCCTCGAGCGGTTCATTAGTGCCGTGCTGGGCCCAATATGCCGCCGAAGCGTTCGTGATCCCTTCCAGGCACAGCGTCAGGTAAAGCGGGTCGGCCTGCCGGAAAACATGCTGGCCCATGCCGCGCTCAAAAACCTTGCTCACCTCCACCAGGTAGCTCCGATACATCTCCCGAACCCGCTCCGGAAACGCCGGCACAGGATCCATCTGGCTCCCCGGCGCGTTTTCCAGGAAAATCCGGAAAAAGCCACGGTGCGAGTCCCAATGCATTACCCGAAGCACAATCAGGTTTTCCAGCGCCCTCACCGCGTCCGGCTCTCCTTTGACATTGCGCTCAAAGTCGCCCCGGAACTCCTCCGTAATCTTCTCAAGCACCTCGATATACAACTCCTCCTTATTCTTGAAAAAGTTGTATAACGTCCCTACTGAGAAATCCGCCTCCTGCGCTATCTGCTCAACCGTCGCCTTGTGAAATCCCCTTAAAATGAACACCTTCTCCGCCGCGTCAAGAATGTCCCGACGGTGAGCTTCACGCTCCCGTTCCTTCCGGGTCGACACCGTTGGATCATGATGCGCCAAGGTGAATTTTCCCGCCAAGTTTATTACGCTGCCCCGGGCGCCAGTGCAAGCCCCGGCTCACAATTTGAGCGCCGATTCAAGACTCATCTTAGACCCCACCCACCCATCCGTCAAGCAGTTTTACAACTTTTTTACAAATTCTTTGCGCTGGTTTCACCACTTCAAGGGGTAATCGGGCCATCCTAGTCTCATCGGCGCGAAGACGCGCCCCAACAGAAGGAGACTCAACATGTCCAGATTCGAGGGACTGACAGCCTGGGCGCTGGTTGCGTGCGCCCTAGTTACCCCTGTGGCGATGACAGAGCCGGTGGCGGTGGATGTGGCGACGAGTTCGCCGGTGGTTCTTGCGGGCCAGAAACAGACCATATACCTGCGGGTCGCGCTAACCGGGCAGGACGGCACGCAGCAGCGGCGGCGCGCCCCGGTGAACCTGGCGATTGTGTTGGACAGGTCGGGCTCGATGTCTGGCGCGAAATTGGACCGGGCAAAGGACGCGGCCATCCATGCGATCGGCCGGCTTCACGATGACGACATCGTCTCCGTGGTCGCATACGACTCGAACGTCGAGGTGATTGTGCCGGCAACGAAGGCTTCGGAACGCCAAGCCATCTACCAGGCGATCCTCCGGTTGCAGCCGGGCGCTTCGACCGCGCTGTTTGCGGGCGTCAGCAAGGGGGCTCAGGAAGTACGGAAGTTCATGGGGCAAGTCCACGTGAAGGCCGATACGGCCCGCGGTGACGTGTTCGAGTTTGCCACGTCGCCGTATGTCAACCGGATCGTCCTGCTTTCCGATGGGCTGGCCAATGAGGGCCCAAGCACCCCGGGCGCGCTGGCGGACCTGGGCATGTCGCTGGGCAGGGAAGGTATCGCCGTAAGCACGCTCGGCCTGGGCGAGGACTATAACGAAGACCTCATGACGGCCCTCGCACAGAAAAGCGACGGCAACCACGTGTTCATCCGCACCGAAGCCGATATGCAGGCGGCGTTTGACAGAGAATTGGGAGACGTCTTGTCCGTAGTTGCCAAAGAAGTGCGAATCAAAATTGAGTTTCCGGAAGGGGTGCGGCCGGTGCGTCTGCTTGGCCGGGATGCCGAAGTGGCCGGGCAGGTCATCACCACTTCCCTCAACCAGGTATACGACGGCCAGATGAAGTATGTGCTGGTGGAAGCGGAATTGCCGGCCCTCACGGTTGCGGAATCCTTCCCTGTGGCGACCGTGGATGTGGAGTACGTGGACACGGCGGGCGTTGCCACTATTGCGCACAAGATGGCGCAGGTTCAGGTCACAAACCAGCCCGAACTCGCCCGCGAAACGATCGATAAGAGCGTGATGGTGTCGGTTGCCCAGCAAATTGGCGTCGAAAACAACCTAATCGCTATGGAACTGCGCGACCAGGGCAAGCTGGAAGAAAGCAAGCGGCTGCTGAAGGATAACGTCACCTATCTCGAAAAACAGGCAGCGGATTTTGACAGCCCCGCCCTGCGCGATGATGCAAAAAAGAACGGCTCCGTCGTGGTCCAGTGGACCGACGAGGGGACCTGGAAAAGCGTGAGAAAGGAAATGCGCGAATACCAGCACAATACGGCAAACCAGCAGAGCAACTATGTCGGTGCAGCGAAAACCCGTTAAGAAGGAGTAATGAAAATGCGTTCAATATGGTGTCCAATTCTGATCCTTGCGGCCGGCGTTGCCGCCGCCGCGGCTCCCGAAACCGTCCATTCAGTCAGCGTCACGGGCACGGCTGTCACGCGCGTCGCGCCCGACATCGTCTCCTGGAACATCGCCGTATGGGATCAGGGCGAACTGGCCCAAGCCAAGACGCGCAACGAGCAGAAAACGCAGGCCGTCCTCGACGTGATCCGCCGGCTGGGCGTCGCGCCGGAAGACGTGCAAACGGATTATCTGCGCGTCGAGCAGCAGTACGACCAGAAGATGATGCCGCGGCGGATCAGCATCGGCTGGATTGTCTCGCGGAACATCACATGCAAGCAGCGCGACCTGGCCCGGTTCGACGAGTTTATCAACCAACTCCTCGACATGGCGGACGTCGACGTCAGGTATTCGCTCGAAACGTCCCGGTACCACGAGATGCGCAAAGAAACCCGACTGAATGCGTTGCGGCTGGCCAAAGAGAAGGCGGAGGCGATGTGCAACGCGGTGGGTGAAACCCTGGGCAGGGTGATTTCGATGCAGGAGCAGCAACCCGCTCCCTACTGGTCCGGCCGGGCCGGCATCAGCAACGGGTCCTTCGCGGCCAGCAATGCCGCCTTCTCCGAGGCCGGACCCACACCGGCCCAAGACGAAGTGGCGGAAAAGTCTACGATGGCGCCTGGGCTCATCGAAATCAGCGAGAGCGTCAACGTCTCCTTTGAAATCGGCCAGTAAGTCGAACGAGGGCGGCCCGCGAAAAACGGGAACGGGGACTGCCACCTCTTTCGGCAGTTTGAAGAGAGGTGGCTGTACCCGCTTTTCGCATCACCGGTGGCCGTGGGCGGATCCTCAATTTATGTATAATGGTAGCTAAGAAATTGATCGGAAAAGACTTTGAAACCACGCCTCCTAATCATCTTTGCGCTGATCGTGCTGGCGCCCCTTCTGGTCCTGGGCTGGCTGGGGTTTCGCGTGGCCCTCAACGAGCGGGACGCTCTCCAAAGCAGGATGCGCGAGGTCCTGCTGGGGCGTCTGCGCGATATAGACGCCGACATCCGGGCCTTGATTGAAGAGCGCGAACGAATCAGTCTGGCCGAGGGGGCAACACTCGAGGCCGATGCCGGCCAGGCGCGCGCCGTGGCTGCCAGGTCGCCGCTCGTGCGCCAGTACGTGATTTTGCGGCTGGACGGCCGCCTCGAATATCCCTCGCCCGACGGACCTCTTACCGAAGATGAAAAGGCGTTCTTGGAAAGAACCCGTTCGATCTGGGAAAG